>JADGNT010000699.1 GCA_017883345.1 Candidatus Solibacter sp.
TGCGGGCGCTCGGCGGGTTCCCGCGGTCGCCCAGCGGGTGCATCAGGGTGTCGCCGCGCTCGTCGATGGTGACGTTGAACTGGCCGGGCACCAGCACCTTCGCACCGTCGTACATGCGGAACGGCTTCCAGTCTTCGGCGGGGAATCCGAAACGCGTCATGCGCCGGATCACGCCCTCCGTGTCGATGCCCATCGCGAGCTTGAGGTCTTCGTCGATTGCGCCGAGAAACTGCCCGGGGTCGATGACCTTCACCGGCTTCTTTTCCAGCCCGAAATAGTCGCGCAGCGCCAGCACGCAACTCACGTGAATGCCGGACACGAACGTGCCGCCGAAATCCACCGGAATCCGGTCCGGCTGCCGATGACCGAGGGTGCAAAGTACGCGCTCTCTGCTGCTCGTTTTCGTCACGTGTTACTTGCCTCCAGGTTGACCGTCTCCAGGCGGGGAGACATGAGTTGGATGATGCTCAAACCCACCAGGTAGGAGAAACTGGCGAGGGCGAAGATGGTGAGGTAGCTGCCGGTCGCCTGCAGCACGAAACCCACCGCGCTCGAAACCAGCATGCCGCCCGTTGCCCCTCCGAATCCGCAGATCCCGACCACCGAACTGACCGCCCGCTTCGGGAAGATATCGGAAACGATGGTGAAAATGTTCGCCGCCCAGCCACAGTGGCCCGCCATGGCGAGAGAGATGAGTCCGGTCGCCAGCCAGGGGCTCGCAACCCGCGGAGCCAGCACAATCGGCAAAACCATCAGGGCGCACGCCAGCATGGCCAACTTGCGCGCGGCGTTGTTGCCGCGGCCGTGCTCCGTCAGCAGCGAGTAGAACCAACCGCCGAAGATGCCCCCGGCACTCGAGACCAGGTACATGGCCGCTACCGGCAGGCCGATCTGGTCGAGTTTCCACCCGAACTGGGAATTCAGGAACTTCGGCCCCCAGTAGAGATAAAACCACCACACCGGGTCGGTGAGGAAGCGGGCGAGGAGGAGTCCCCAAACGGGCCGGTTGGCAATCAACACGCGCCAAGGGATGTGCTCGGCGGATTCGGCAGGCTCGCTAGAGATGTAGTCGAGTTCCGCGCGGCTCAACCTCGCGTGCCGCGCCGGCTCGCGGTAAATCAGGACCCACGCCACAATCCAGACCAACCCCGCGCCGCCGAGACCGGCGAATGCCCATCGCCAGCCGAATTCGAGCGTCAGCCACGGCACCAGGAGCGGCGCCAGGATGGCGCCCGCGTTCGATCCGGAATTGAAAACACCCGTGGCCAACGCCCGTTCGTGCTTGGGGAACCACTCCGCCACGGTCTTGATGGCCGCGGGGAAATTGCCAGCCTCGCCGAGCCCCAGCAGGAAGCGTGCGCAGCCGAAGCCCAACGCCGACGCCGCGAGTGCATGCATCATGGCGGCAATGCTCCACCAGCCCAACGCCAGAGAGTAGCCCAGACGCGTCCCCACACGATCGATCAAGCGGCCCATGCCGAGCAGGCCGATGGCGTATGCCCCCTGGAAGGCCGTGACGATCAACCCGTACTGCGCCTCCGACCAGCCGATCTCCCTTTGCAGCGTGGGCGCCAGGATGCCCAGGATCTGCCGATCGGCATAATTCACGGTCGTGGCGAAAAACAGCAGCGCGCAAATGGTCCAGCGGAAGCGACCGGCCGGCGTTCCAGGTACTGCCACCGCCACCTCGACCTCCTCGCGATCAGAGCCTGGCATTCGGTTTCTCCGGTGCGAAGCTGAACGGCGCCTCCCGCGGGGCAGCGGTCGCGAGCACGGCAAGCGCCGCGAAGCTTGGCAACAGCGGGACTCTCATTCTGGCACTCAGGTGCTTCCAGCCTAACAGACCCTTTGCGCCACGGCGGTTGGTGACCGCCGCGAGCCACCTCACCAGAGGGCCAATTCCCGCCAGCGGCGAAGCCACAACGCCGCCCAATAGTTACAGCCGCCGGCCGAAAATACCTCCAACCGAAGAAGCCGAATTGTTAGTACACTAGTATGCGCCCAAAAGGCATAATGGAGATCCCGAGTCAACCGGCACGGGGGCTTCACACACTCTAAGAGGAGGCAACATCATGTTAGGGGATTTGATCGGTGAGACCACCGGAAAAAGAATCGTGAGGAGAGTGCTCTCAAGTGACCCTCTCAAGGTAGAGGTTTCGTTTGAGGACAACGGAAACATGCTGGGAACAGCAGTCAACGGATTTGGAACCTATTCGTCCGTCGTCAGGGCCGATGGCGCCATCTACGGGGATGGCGCAGGGGCCATGACTACCGCGGATGGCGAATTGATCTCCTGGAAAGGCTCGGGCATAGGGAAGTTCGGGCCTGGCGGTGCGGTCAGCTATCGGGGCATCCTGTACTATCGGACGGCATCCCAGAAACTGGCGCGATTGAACAGCGTGGGTGGCGTCTTTGAATACGAAGTCGCCCCCGACGGGAAAACGCACACCAAAATCTGGGAGTGGAAGTAGGCTTTACCGGGCGGGCGCGGCTCTGTCAAGCAGCCTGCCCGCCCGAAACCCGCCTACACCAGCCCGACCACTTTCGGATCGTACCCCGGGAACACAATCTTCAACGACCGATTGCCCAGGTGGCGCGAAACCAGTTCGCCCAGGACGTCGCGGAAGTCGGTGGTCAGCGCCAGGTCGCGGCCCTCGTAGAGCTGCTCTTTCTCCAGGCCCGGCCATTTGCCATAAACCTTGCCGCCTTTGACGCCGCCGCCCATCACGAACATGCTGTTGGCGTGCCCGTGATCCGTGCCGCGATTGCCGTTCTCCTTGGCCGTGCGCCCGAATTCGCTCATCGTGACCACCACCACGTCGCTCATGCGGTCGCCCATGTCCTTCCAGAAGGCGCTCAACGCCTGCCCGTATTCGCGCAGCAGGTTGGCCAGCACGCCAACGCTAGCGCGCGGACCGAGTTCGTTGACGTGATGGTCCCAGCCGCCGATATCGGCGAACGCCATCTCCAGGCCCACATCGCTCTTGATCAATTGGGCGATCTGCTGCAGGCTCTGCCCAAATCGCCCGCGCGGATAATCGGCGCCGGCGGCAGGGGTGTACGGTACGAATCCTCCACTTTGTCGATTCTTCCCGTCTTGTATCAGCCGTCAACAAAAAAGTCGGAGTAGGTGTGATCTAGGACTGCCTGATCGACTGCGAAGTTGTAGAAAACGCTGTTTCCTTTGCTCGGACTATATCAAGAGGAAACAGTGTACGATCACGATGCGGTGCGAGCCTTCGGCCTGGGAGTGCTCGCTCTCGAATACGTCTTCTAGGCGTATACGAGGCGCTGCCCTGAACCCGCCTTCAGATCCAAACCGCTTGCGAAGGCATCTGTTTACGTTGGCGGCCGACAACTTGCACGGCCCCACACTCTCCAATCCGACCATGATGGCCCACGGATGACCGGCTGCATATTCCCCACGCACAATCCG
>JADGNT010000700.1 GCA_017883345.1 Candidatus Solibacter sp.
CGTCGGCAAGGACGCCGACGTGGCAACCTGAAAGGTTACGCTACGACTAGAATGTAGGTTTGGCAGACCTGGAACAAGCTCGTGATTGGCTGGCGCAGGCAACCCGCGTGGCGGTTCTGACCGGCGCCGGCATCTCCGCCGAAAGCGGAGTCCCCACCTTCCGCGGAGACGGCGGTCTTTGGAAGGACTACAAGGCGGAAGACCTGGCCACCCCCGAGGCCTTCGTCAAGGATCCGCGCCTGGTGTGGGAGTGGTACAACTGGCGGCGCGAGCTGATTTCCAAGGCGCTGCCTAACGCGGCGCACAAGGCGCTCGTGCAACTGGAAATTCGGAAGCGCGAGTACACGCTGATCACGCAGAACGTGGACGGCCTGCACGATCGCGCGGGCAGCGGCCGCATGCTCAAGCTGCACGGCGACATCTGGCGCATGCGGTGTACGGTGTGCGGCGCCAACTGGCCGGACCGGCGCGCTCCGCTGCCCAAGATCCCACCGCACTGCGCTTGCGGCGGATTGGCGCGTCCCGGCGTGGTCTGGTTCGGCGAACCGCTTCCCGACGGCATGATGAAGGAAGCCGAGCACGCGGCCGGGGCAGCCGAGGTGTTCCTGGTAATCGGCACGGCGGCGGTGGTCTACCCGGCGGCCAGCCTGGTGCCTTATGCGAAGCAGGGCGGCGCGAAAGTGATCGAGATTAATACGGACGATACACCGTTCACCAACCAAGTGGACTGCGCGCTGCGCGGCCCGGCGGGCGAGCTGCTGCCGCGACTCGTCTGAACGGTGTTCCTACTCGGCGCGCAACGTCACCATCGGGTCCACTTTGGTCGCGCGGCGCGCCGGCAGGTAGCTGGCCAGCGCAGCGACGGCGACCAGGAACAAGGCGCCCCCGGCGAACGTCGCCGGGTCGGTGGCGCTGACGTTGACCAGCATGCCCGCGATCAGGCGCGTGGCCGCGAACGACGCGGCCAGTCCGGCGGCCAGACCGATCGCGGTCAGCCCCATGCCGCGCCGCAAAATATCGCCGAGCACGTCGCGTGGCTGCGCTCCCAGCGCCATGCGGATGCCGATCTCCTGCGTGCGCTGCGTCACCGCGTAGGCCATCACGCTGTACAGCCCGACGGCCGCCAGCAGGAGCGAAATCAGACCGAGACCCGCCGCCAGACTCGCCGCGGCTTTCTGCGGCAGCAGTGTGATGTCCGTCCAATCGGTGAGCATCATCACGTCGAAGGCCACGGCGCTGGGCTCCACGGCCATCACTTCGCGCCGCAACCCCGCCATCACCACGTCCGGCTGGCCGGCCTTAATGAAGAAGTATGCTTGCTGTCCGCCGCTGGGCACAGAAAGGAAAGGGATGAAGAAATGGGGCCGCGGCGCTTCGGCGATATCGAAGTACTTGCTGTCCCTGGCCACTCCGATGACGTTGCACCACACGCGTCCGGCGCGCACCCTGCGGCCCAAGGCAGCGCCGCCGTGAAAGTACTTTCGCGCGAAGGACTGGTTGACGACGATGACCGGAGCCGCCTTGGGGTCGTCGTTGGCGTTGAAATCGCGCCCCTCCACGAGCGGCGTCCGCAACAAGCCGAAGTAACCGGGCGAAACCTGGTAACGGTTGACGTTCATCGACTCGTTTCGCGCCGGCGCGTAGCCTTCCACCTCCACGTCGTCGTACGGGCCTCCGCTGGCTCCGAGCGGAGGGTAATCCGAATAGCTCGCGTCCTCGACGCCCGGAACCGACCGGAGCCGGTCGCGCAACCGGATGCAGAACTGCCGCTGATTCGCCGTGCTGAGACCCGTTCCCGAGAGGTAGAACCGCGCCAGCACGACGTTGTTCCGGTCCATGCCGGAATCGATGTGGCTGGCGCTTTGGAAGCTTCGCACGAACAGGCCCGCGCCGATCAGGGCGAGGGTGGCCAGCGAGACTTCGGAGACGACCAGCAGGTTGCGTGTGCGGTGCGAGTGCACGCCGCGGCTGCCACCGCGGCCGCTCTCCTTGAGAGTTTCATTCACATCGGAGCGGAACCAGAACAGGGCCGGCAGGACTCCGGAGAGTAGTGCCGCCAAGGTGCAGATCAGGATGGTAAAAGCCAGCACCCGTCCGTCGAGAGAAAAGCCAAGCGCAATGGGGGCGCTGATCTTGGGCACGAGAGCGGGCAGCACATCGGCCATCCAGGATGCCATCAGCAGTCCGGCGAGCGCGGCGGCGCCGGCCAGCAACGCGGCTTCGGTCAGCAGTTGGCGGCTCAAACGCCAGCCACCCGCGCCCAGCGCCAGGCGAATGCTGAGCTCCTTGCGCCGCGCCGTGGAGCGCGCCAGCAGAAGGTTGGTCACGTTAGCGCAGACAATGAGCAGCAGCAGAACGGAAATCACCATGAGGATGCGCAGCGGCCGCATCAGCAGGCCGGGGGCGGCGCTGTGAAATTCCCATACCGGCAAGATGGTGGCGGTAATGCCGAGATTGGTTTTGGGGAAGGCGGCCGTCAGGCTGCGCGAGAAGGTGACGGCTTCCGCCCGGGCCTGCGCGATATCGACGCCCGGCCGCAAGCGGACCAGCGCATACAGGCCCCTGCTGGTGCGAGAGCGCAAGGACGAATCGCCGAGCATCCCCAATTCCTTGCCCATGGTGAGGGGAACCCAGATATCGAACGCCAGCCCCGGCATGGTGCCGCGGAACGCTGGCGGCGCTACGCCGACCACGGTCAGCTCGCGCTGGTTCACTCGCAGGATCTTGCCGATGACAGCGGGGTCGCCGCGGAACCGGCTTCGCCACAGGCGATGACTGATCACCGCCACGGGGTAGGCGCCCGGTTGGTCGCCGTCTTCCCGGGGAGTGAACACGCGTCCCAGGGCGGGCCGCACGCCGAGCACATTGAAGTAGTTGCCGGAAACCAGCTCGCCCCAAACCGCTTGAGAATTGGCGGCGGTGCCGAGGCTGAACACATCCTCGCGGTGGACCGCCAGGCCGGCAAGCGATTTCAGGTTGGCGCGATAGTCGCGATAGTCCAGCCAGGAAGTCTGGTTCCCGCCGTTGGGCGCGCTGTCCGTCACCATCTCCATCACCGCCAGCCGGTCGCCGCCGGTGGCGCCGGGGAAGGGGCGCAGCAGCAGGCCGTTGACCCAACTGAAGACGGTGGTATTGAAGGCAATGCCCAGGGCCAGAGTGAGCACGGTCACCGCCGTGAATCCGGGGCTGCTCAAAAACGAGCGCAAGCCGAAGCGCAAATCCTGAACCAGTGTTCGCATGGCATCCAACCCGGCTTACAGGCCTGCAACTCGAATACCACTCGTAAACGCTGGATTGCGCCGCTAGACGGGGTACCCTCCGGGTCGCGCGCAGCTTGCCAAGCTGCCCCGCAAGCGGAGGTTGTCCGCTTCCGGGATTCCGCTGCGCGGAATCAGACAAGCGGGAGGGGAGCTTCGCGGCCGCGGGCGGGC
>JADGNT010000701.1 GCA_017883345.1 Candidatus Solibacter sp.
CCGCCACATCCATCACCGACCCTTTGACGGTAATTTCCGCGCCGTCCACCGGTTTACCGAAAAAGTAGTTGGCGCGGACCGTTCCCGTCACGTGGTCGCCCGGGCGGTAGCCGCGCTTGGCATGGCTGCCTTTCCCGGCAAACTCCACCGCGACTTTGAATTTCGGCAGCACATACCGCTCCACGTTGAGCGCGATCTCCGCCGTATTGGCCGCGCCGCTCGCGCCAGAGTCCATCAGGGCGCGCAGGTGATAGGTGCCCAGGTTGACTTCGTCGGCCAGGCCAAACTCCGCCGAAGCTACTCCGTACGGGTCGGTCTGCGTGACCTTCTTAAAGACCTTGTTGCCGCGCGAGTCCTCCACTTCCAGGGTCAGCTTGCGGCCCGCCGTCGCCTCATGATTTGTGCGATCCAGCGCCAGGGCGCGCACGTGGATGGTCTGGCCCGGCTGGTAAATCGGCTTCTCCGTGGTCAGCAGGATCGACGCCTTTTCTTCCAGCCGCACCTGCTGGGTGAACTCGGTCGAGCCGATCGGCGTGTCCACCACGTAGCGCATAGGATAACTACCGGCGACGCCGGCGGGAAAACGGAACTGGGCCTCCGTGGTGCCGCGCCGGTTCAACCGCCCCGTGAAAAGCACGCGAGGATGCTGGACGGGAGCCATCAGGTCGATGCGTACGGTTCCGGGCCCGGCGATCACGTCATTCTTCGAATCGGTGACGATCACCCGGACGGCTGCCGCGCCCCCGGTCAAATACGATTGCTGCCCCAGGATATGGACCACCGGCGTGCGCAGAATCTCGGAGATCGATTCCGTCCTCTCGACCGCCGCGTCCTTCCGATCGGCGTAGATGAAGCGATAACGCACGCGGTGCCACACCAGGTCGTCGACCGAAGGAGGTTTGGCGAGCGCCTTGTCAAACGAGATCTCCTCCCGCCACGATCCCGCGACTTGGGTGGCGTCCACGCGACGCGACGCGCGCCCCAGCACGCCATCCTCGGGATCCAGCACTTCCACGGTGAGCTCGCCCGCGCCCGCGTGCAGGCCGTGGAAGGGAATGGTGACGCGCAGCGTGCCGCTGGTGTAAGTGGCGATGGCCGTTTCGCCGGGCGCGGCCTGGGCGTTGTCGAGGGATTGGAGGATCAGCGCGGCAGCGATGGTCAACAATGCCGCCAGGAAGAAAAAAGACTTCGACGTCTTGTTCACAGTAAGTCTCCGTCGGATTGGACCGCGAAAGTTTCCGATTAGTTCCCGATCCTCGATCCGTGTCACTGAGGGATGTCGCCGCTCGCGAGTTCCTTTCAATGTGGGACAGGCCTCCTGGCCTGTCTTCCTGCCGGCAAAGACAGGCCAGGAGGCCTGTCCTACCTCTACAATGAGAGGCATGGCGAAATCGCGCAGGCAATTCCTGAACCGTGCCTCCATCGGTCTGATGGCCTCGGCCGCCGCGTGCCGCCGGGCCGCCCAAACCCCGGCCGCTCCGCCGCCCGGAGCGCCGCCCGCCTTCGGCACCGCGCCACCCGTCGGACCGCCGGTGTCGCCCGCCACCTTCGCCGAAGCCGAAAAGCTGGTGCAGGTGGGACTCAGCCCCGCCGCCCGCGAGATGGCAGCCGGCAACTGGCGCAAGCAAATGGCGCCAGTCTACGAACGCCGCACCGGGCCGCGCAAGTTCTCGCTGGAGCCCACGGTCGCACCCGCGTCGCGCTGGGATCCGGTATTGCCGGGGGAGCCTTCTGGGCCGCCCGCCGGGGTGCCCGCGCGCGATCGATTCCTCCGTTCCAAACCCGCTCCGGCCCCGCTGCCCGCCAACGATCAGGACCTTGCCTTCGCTCCGCTGACCCAGCTCGCGCGCTGGATCGAGGCGCGCCAACTTACCTCCGAGCGTCTCACTCGCCTTTATCTGGACCGCATCGAGCGCTTCGACTCCAAGCTGCGCTGCGTGATCACCCTGACGCGCGACCTGGCCCTGGCGCAGGCCAAACAGGCGGACCTGGAGATCGCCGCCGGCAAGTACCGCGGCCCGCTGCACGGCATCCCCTGGGGCGCCAAGGATCTGGTCGATACCGCCGGCATCCCGACCACCTACGGCGCCGAGCCTTTCCGCCACCGCGTGCCCGCCCAGGACGCCGCTGTGGTCCACCGCCTGCACCAGGCCGGCGCCGTCCTCGTCGCCAAACTGAGCATGGGTGCGCTGGCGCTCAACGACATCTGGTTCGGCGGCCAGACCATGAACCCGTGGCTGCTCGAGGAAGGCGCATCCGGCTCCAGTGCCGGCCCCGGAGCCGCCACTGCCGCTGGCCTGGTGGCCTTCGCCATCGGCAGCGAGACCGAAGGCAGTATCGTCAGCCCCACGATGCGTTGCGGCATCACCGGCCTGCGGCCCACCTATGGACGCGTGCCGCGCACCGGCGCCATGACCCTCTGCTGGTCGCTCGACAAGCTTGGCCCGATGACCCGCGGCGTGGAGGACGCCATGCTGGTGCTGCAGGCCATTTCCGGCCCCGACCCCGGCGACGTGGCTAGCCGACCCAGCCGCCTCGACTTCGATGCCGCCGCCGCCGTCCAGGGACTGCGCATCGGCTATTTCCCCGGCTGGATGAAGGAAAGCCCCGCCACCGATGTGGACCGCGCCGCGTTGCAGGAAGCCGCCAAGCTGGGCATGGTCCCCGTGGAGGTGGCGCTTCCCGACTGGCCCTATGGATCGCTCAACCTGATTCTCTTCGCCGAAGCCGCCGCCGCCTTCGAGGAACTCACGCTTAGCGGCGGAGTCGATCAGCTCAAGGTGCAGGTTCCCGACGCGTGGCCCAACATCTTCCGTCAGGCGCGCTTTCTCTCCGCCGTGGATTTCGTCCAGGCAGACCGCTTGCGCCGCAGCGTCGCCCAGGAGATGGCGCGCATTTTCTCCCAGGTGGACCTTCTGCTGGTGCCTTCGTTGCGCGACGAAATGCTCACCATTGGCAACTTCACCGGACATCCCTCGCTCACCTTGCGCGCGGGCTTCGTCGAAGTGGCCGAGGCGCGCAGCGATTGGGCGCCCGACCCCGCCAAGCCCCTCTCCAAATTCTCGCCGCCCCGCCGCGTGCCGCACGGAGTCACGCTCGTAGGCCGCCTCTTCGATGAGGGCACGCTCGTCCGTGCCGGCGTGGCTTTCGAGCGGGCGTTCAACGTAGCCGCCGAGCGGCCGCCAGGCTTCTAGCGAAGGCGCGTGGGGGCGGGAAGGTGGCGAGATGCGGGGAGATCGCGAGGGGCTGGGAGAGGGCCAGATGCGGTTCACCGCAGAGTTCAATGCCACGGAGGACCTCCGTGGTGGAATGGGATGGGAAACCCGACGTGCAGGATCACAGGGCTAGCGGCATGATTCTTGACGCGGAGACGCGGAGGCGCGGAGGAAGACGCGGAGAACCAGCGTTGAAGAAGGTCAAAACC
>JADGNT010000702.1 GCA_017883345.1 Candidatus Solibacter sp.
GTCCGATCAGCCCGGTTACCCGGACTCACCGCTCGCCAGATGTCGCAGCTAAACATCAATTATTCGAGTGGGTCCTTCCCTCACTGGTAATCAGCCCCTGTGGGGCACACGCGAAAGCGCCCAATGCCACTTACTTTGGATCGCGGCGACCATTCTGCACAAATTGTGGGGCGGACCCCCTGGTCCGCGCGGGTCCCCCTGGACCCGCTTTTCGCCAGCGAAATCAGCATCATCCACACTGCGGCGAGCCGACGGGGGCGTCGGCTGCGGACCGGGGGGTCCGCCCCACAATCAATGCAGACTGCGCGGCATTGGCAAAGTAAGTGGCATTGCGCGAAAGCGCCTGCCCCACAAAAGCGCAAGCCCTTGCGCACCAGGGTGGGATAGACGCTTTCGTCTGTCAAGCGCGGAGTCTCAGCGGTTTTTTCACAGCTTCTGACGGTCGCGGCTGCGTTACGAAGCACACGGCTGCACACCGAGCCGCGACCGGGGTACCCTCTGGGTCGGGAGCGGTTGCCGCGAGCCCACCACCGCACCTTATTGTTGGCGCTCTTCCTTGCGCTCTTCTTTCTTCGCCTCGGTCCTTTTTTCCTGTTTGCGCTCGGTCTTGGGCTGCTGGTTGGCGTCACTACGCGGCTGGGTGCGCGGCTGTTCCACGGATCGGGGCTGCGGGCGGTCCAGCGGGCGCGGCGTGGCCTGCTGCTCCACGCGCGGGTCGCGGCGCGGTTGGTCGGGCGTCTGGGTCTGCGGGCGGTCCAGCGGGCGCGGCGTGGCCTGCTGCTCCACGCGCGGGTCGCGGCGGGCAGGAACGGCGTCGCGCGGCGCATCACGCAACACCGGGGGTTGGTATAGCGGCGCCGTGGGGCGAGTCGCCGCGGGCGTGGAAGGCGGCGCCTGGCGGGGCGCTTGACGGAACAGCGGGGCGCGGGGGCGCTCGGTGCGCCGCAGAGCTTCGGCGGCGCCCGGGTCGAGCGTTCGGCCGGGGTTGGCTTGCAGGGCATCGCGGCGGGCCGCGAAAGAGACCGGCGGCGGCGGCGGCGCGTTGCGCACGACCACGGCGTGGCCCTCGAAACGCGACGGAGGTCCGGCGACGGTCCCCTGCGGCCGGCCCATCACGCTGCTGTGTTCCGGGGCGATGTTGGCGGTGGACCCGAAGACGCGGCCTTGCGCGATCACATCGGCCCCCACGGCCACGTGCGCCGTGCGCACCGGGCGGGCCCCCACGAAGACCTCGCGCGAAACCATGGTCACCGAACCCGTGTTCTGGTTGACGTAGCGCACGTTGGTCACATTGATGTTGGTGACATTGACGTGCGTGACGTTGACCTGGCGAACGTAAAATTCGCTGGATCGGTACGCGGGACGATAGACTTCATGCGGTCCCAGCGGGAACCAGGCCACGCCGCTGCCGCCGCCAATGGCGATCGCCATACCGGCGCGCGGTCCGCCGACGAAGGCCACCAGCGCGGGAGCATAGACCGGACGCGCCACCATGGCACCGGGCACCCAGAACCAGGCGCCAGAGACGTTGGCCCAGCGGCCGTAGTGGAAGGGCGCGAAGCCCCAGGGAGCATCGTCCACCCAGGTCCAGCCCCACGGCTCCACCCAGGCCCAGCGCCCGTCGCGGTAGGGCGCCCATCCGGCGTTGACGCGCGGCGCCCAGACCCAACCATAGTCGGGGACTTCGCTCCACGCGCCGTTGGCATCCAGATCCTCGTAGCCGATGGTTTCGCGGGAAACGTGGCGCACGGATGGCGACTGCTCTTCGCGACGGTCGCGCTCCTGGCACCAGAATTCGAAATCGTCGGCCAGCGGGGCGGGGTCGAGCTGGCTGCTGAAGTTGTCGTCGGCGCCGGCGAGCCGGGCGCTGTCGCGGGCGTGCAGGGTGAAGGCGCGCCCGCCTCCGGTGACTTCGGCATCGCCGCCGCGGACGGTGACGGTGGTCAGGTTGCGGTCGCCATCGACGAAGAAGCGGTATTCGCCGGAGCGCAGCAGGGTGACGGCGGCGTTGGGAGTATCGACCTCAAAGGACTCGCCTTCGCCGAGAGCGCGCAGGCGGACATGGAGGGTGCCGCCGGTGAGCGAGAGCTGCACGATGCGGTCGTCGAGATTGAGGATGGCGAGCGCGGTTTCCGGCCCCATGCGCAGGGCGGTGGAGCCCACGTGGAGTTCGGTGCGGGCATCGCGGTCGGCCCACAGGTGGTCCCCGTTGTAGAGCGGGTAGTTGATGGTGGCGCCGGTCCATTCATCGACGGAGCCCGGGCGGAAGGAGACGGTCCCGCTGATGTAGTTCAGACGGGCCACGCGGGAAGGCGGGTCCTGTGCCTGGTCCTGCCCCTGATCCTGACCGAAGGCGGAGACGGCCGCGATCGCCAGAAGAGTTGCCAGCAAGTCCGATTTGCGCATCATATACTCCTACTTTATATAAGCGCTTGGAGGATTAAGACTCCCAGATAGATTCTATTAAAAAACCGCAAGAAATGGGGGACGCCCGGGACGCGGCACCCGGCGTGTGGCCTTGGGCCTGCACCGCAGCCCGGCCAATTGGAAGCCATTTGACATACATATGGAGTGTGTATAGCATGTGGATGGAAGATCATTCACGCTAATCCCATGGCGAAACGCATCAATGTCATCCTGCCGGAAGCCACGGTCCGTACCATTGACCGCCTGTCCCGACCCGGCCAGCGAAGCCGCTTCATCGATCGGGCCGTGCAGCACTACGTCACCACGGCCAGCCCGGAAGCCTTGCAGGAGCGGCTAAAACAGGCCGCCCTGCGTGACCGTGACCTAGACTTGGAAATCGCCAGCGATTGGTTTGCCGTGGATCGAGAACAATGGCAGAAACTCGAAAACCAAGAAAACCGGCAGTCCCCATCTGGCCGAGAAGAGGCGAAATCTACCTAACGGCGCTCGACCCGGCGGTAGGGCATGAAATCCAGAAGACCCGGCCTGCGCTCGTCATCCAGAACGATACCTCCAATCGCTATAGCGCCGTGACCATGGTCGCGCCGATCACATCGACCGTTAGACTGCCGCTCTCGCCGCTCCATGTCCTCCTGCCCGCCGGTCCTTCCACCGGCTTGACGGTGGCCTCAGTGGCGGTCTTTAATCAAATCCGGGCGGTCGACCGCAAGCGGCTCATCAAGAAAATGGGCGAAGTCGATGCTTTGGTTTTAGCCCAAGTCGATGAGGCTATCAAAGCTGCCTTTGGCCTGTCTCTTTTGGTATCCGACATGGAATCACGGCCAACTTACTCCTGACGCAGCGCCACCATCGGGTCGACGCAGCCTCATTCGGCCGGCGTCATCCGTGCGCTACGTAGAGGAAGCGCAGGATGAACAGCGCGGTCAGCAGGTAGACGAACCAGTTCACCTGGCGGAATTTGCCGCGCAGGATCTTCAGTAGGCTGTAGGCCGTGA
>JADGNT010000703.1 GCA_017883345.1 Candidatus Solibacter sp.
ACGCTAGAGTTCGGCGGATTCGCGGCAGGCAGCTTCTTTCTCTACCAGAGCACGTTGCGGCCGACCGGTTCCGTGTACACTAAACTTGCGGAGTTCCCGCTCACAAAATCATGATTCCGCTCGCGGTTCTGCTGATCGCGTACCTGCTCGGCGCGATTCCGTTCGGCTACCTTCTGGTGAAATGGAAAACCGGCGCCGATGTGCGCGCGGCGGGCAGCGGCAATATCGGCGCCACCAACGTGATGCGCACCACGGGACGGGCTGCCGGCGTGGTGACCCTGCTGCTCGATATCGCCAAAGGCTACGCGGCGGTGTGGACGGCCGGACGGCTAACCGGGCAGGAGGTGCTCTGGATGAGTCTGGCGGCTCTGGCCGTCATGGCCGGTCACGCGTACCCGGTATTCCTGGGATTCAAAGGCGGGAAAGCCGTAGCGAGTTTTGTGGGCGCTTTTCTGTGCCTGACGCCCTGGGCGTTGGCCGCCGAAGTTATTATATTTGTCGTTGTCGTAGTTTGGACACGGCACATTTCCATGGGATCGATTGTCGGGGCAGCCACGCTGCCGCTGGCGGTGTGGCTGGTGATGCAGGCACCGTGGCCTGCGGTGGCGGCCTCAGTGGTCGCTGGGGCGTTTGTTATCTACAGACATAGTAGTAATATCCAACGGCTTCGGCTGGGGACGGAGAGCGTGTTTAAGTTTTGAAGAATCTTGCAATTATCGGCGGCGGAAGCTGGGGTACCGCGCTCGCCATCGTACTCGCTCCGCGATTTGCGCGGGTGACCCTGTGGGTTTATGAAAGCGATCTGGCGGCGCGTATGGGCAGCGCCCGGATCAATGACATTTATTTGCCGGATCACCTAATACCTACAAATGTAGGTATTAGGTCTGATCTGGCCTCTGCCCTGGATGGCGCGGAAATCGTCCTAGGTGTCATGCCCTCCCATCTGGCGCGGGGACTGTACCAGCGGATGCTGCCCGGGCTTAATGAAAGCATGGTGTTCGTGAGCGCCACGAAGGGGCTTGAAAACCACTCGCTTTTACGCATCACGGAAGTCATTCGGGAAGTGGTCGGGACATCCCGGGTGGCGGTGATTTCCGGACCGTCTTTTGCCCGGGAAGTGGCGCGTTTTGAACCAACCGCGGTGGTGGCGGCGGCCATCGAGCCAGGCTTGGCCGAAACCGTCCAAGCGGCCTTCTCCGGGCCTACCTTCCGGGTCTATACGAGTTCCGATCCTATCGGTGTAGAAATTGGCGGCTCGATTAAAAATGTAGTCGCCATTGGCGCGGGCGTGTTACATGGAATGGGACTGGGACACAACGCCATGGCGGCACTGATCACACGCGGCCTGGCCGAGATGACGCGGTTGGCCGTCGCCATGGGCGGCAAGCCGCAGACCCTGGCCGGTCTGGCGGGCTTGGGCGACCTGGTGCTGACCTGTACGGGCGACCTCAGCCGCAACCGGACGGTGGGAGTCGAACTGGCGCGAGGACGCAAACTCGACGAGATCGTCAGTTCCATGAAAATGGTGGCCGAAGGGGTAAAAACGACAGACGCGGCCGTTGACCTGGCGAAACGGCATGCAGTCGAAATGCCCATTGCCGAGCAAATGTATGAGATGTTACATGCCGGATCTTCCCCCCAGGAAGCCATCCGGCGGTTGATGGAGCGGTCGCTCAAAGGGGAGTAAGAAGCGCTCCGGATGCAATTATTTCGGAACTCATAGCAACCTCGAATGGCCGAACGGGTTAAGACGGATATAGGCACGGCTGCGGCGGCTCTGGATTTTGACGCGGAACTGATGCTCCGGGTCAAAGAGGGAGATGGTGCGAGCTTTGGTGTTTTGCTCGAGAAACACCGCTCGTCCGTGGTTCACTTCCTCTACCGGATGGTGCAGAATCACGCAGTGGCCGAGGAGTTGGCGCAGGAGGTGTTCCTGCGCGTGTATCGTTCGCGAAGTACTTATGAGCCGACTGCCAAGTTCACCACCTGGCTGTTCCGGATCGCGACCCATCTGGCACTAAACGCGCTCCGTGACGGGAAGAACGAGCGGTTGCAGGAGAGGTTGGATGACGATACCAGCGAGAGGCCGGTCAGGCAGGTTTCCGACCGCCGGCCGTCGGTGGAGCAGTTCCTGGTGTACCAGGCCAAGCTGGATGAAGTCCGGCGCGCCATTACGGCGCTGCCGGAAAAACAGCGAGCGGCAGTACTGATGCACAAGTACGAAGAGATGGAGTATTCGCAAATCGCCAAGGTTTTGAGTTGCTCGGAATCGGCGGTGAAATCGCTGCTCTTCCGCGCCTACGAAACCCTGCGCGCGCGCCTGGCGCATATGGCGTGAAGGTAAGGCTTATATGAATTGCCCTTTGGAGACTCGGGAAAACGCGCAGTTGCTGCTGGATTACTGCACCCGTAAACTCGAACCGGAGTCGGTGGCCACTCTGGAACGCCATATCGCCATCTGTGGCGCCTGCCGGGAATTCGCGCGCAGCCAGCGCGCGGTCTGGGAAGCTCTGGATGCCTGGCAGACAGCGCCGGTGTCCGCGGACTTCGACAGTCGGCTCTACCGGCGCATCGAAGGCCAGGTTTCGTGGTGGGATGTGCTGCTCCGCCCCTTCCGCCCACCCTTCAGCACAGCCACGATGTGGCGCAGTCTGCCGGCCGCGGCCGCGGCTTGCCTGTTGTTGATGGCGGGGGTCCTGCTGGAGCACCGCGCGGTTGCGCCCGCACCGGCGCCCAATGACATGGCGCAGGTGGATTCGGTGCAACCCGAACAGGTGGAGCGCACGTTGGACGCCATGGAGATGCTGAACGAGTTCAGCCATCACGTGCGCACGGATAGTCCGGATTCGAAGCTCTAGATCATGAGTCGACGCTGCCATGCCGTAGGGGTTTTGCCGCTGATGGCGGCGGTGGCGATGTGCGCGCAGACTGCCGGCCCCAAGGCGCCTCCCCCGCCACGCAACGAGGTTCGGCCGGGTGCTGCGGCAAAATCCCCGGCCGCCAGGAATCCGCAAGCTCCCAAGGTTGGCGGAGCGCCGCGATTAGGCAATCCCGGCAATCCGGTGGAGCGCCTGATGGCCATGCCGCCGGAGAGGCGCGAGCAGGTTCTCGAAAGACTGCCTCCCCAGCAACAGGCCAATCTCCGCCAGCGCCTGGATCGCTTCGACAAGCTGCCGGCGGCGGAACGCGCCCGGCTGAACCAGATGTGGAGCACGTTCAACAGCCTGTCCCCCGAGAAGCAGGCCATCGTCACGCGGCAGATGCAGGCGTTCAACAGCCTGCCCGAAGCGCGCCGCGAGGACCTCAAACCGGTGCTCCAGCGCCTGCGGCTCATGCCCGAGGAGAGGCGGAATGCCCTGCTGAACAGCGAAGCCTTCAAGAACCGGTTCTCCGCCTCCGAAGTACAGATGCTGTC
>JADGNT010000704.1 GCA_017883345.1 Candidatus Solibacter sp.
TCATCCCAAAATGCCGTTAACATTCTCTCCACGGTGAATGCCTCCTTTTCCGCCAAAAACGACGTTCTTCGCCGCCGCGCAGTTACAGCTAGGCCGGGGCACGCGCCAGGAGAACGCCACCGAGCGGATGCGGTCAGAGGGTCCTTCCGAGGCTCTCGGCTGCGTTCCGACGGCTCACGAGGACCGGAGGGCGGGTTGACTGCCGAACAAAAAGCGGTGAAACTGCTGGCGGCGCACATCAGGAAGCTGCGCGGCGAGCGAGGGCTGTCCCAGGAGCGCCTGGCGGAATTGGCCCAGATGCACCGGATGTACTTGGGCGGGATTGAAACCGCTCGCCGGAACCCTTCCTTCAAGAATCTGTTCCGACTGGCGCGGGCGTTGGGCGTCTCACTTGCAGAACTATTCGAGACCGTGAGGTAGCGCGCCCTCCGGGCCAGTATACGAGAACTTTCTGGCCACGATCGGCGGACGGCCTACGGTTCCTCCGGCAGCCACGCCAGCCCAATGGAAGAGAAGCCCACATATCGTTCCCTAACATGAGGAGGTGCAGTCCTGAACGGCCTTTCCGGTTCGCATCGTCCTCGGTACTGACGAGGCACGCGCGGTGCTCCGCTACTAGTGGCGGCGAGCCAGTTCAGCACAACGATGATCTCCGGATGGTCGCTTTCGTCCTGCTGCGCCGCATCCGCAACCAGGAGCCGCCCGAGGGTGATCCGTCCACAATCGTCGCCACGCCACTCACCTCACAGCACCAAGCGCCCGGGTGTCTCGCCGTCCCCCTAACGAAACGACACTTGGAGAGCGTTGGAATTCTGGCCGTCCGCAGTTATCGAAACGTCTACCGCCCCACGCCCCGACAACGAACGCGGCAGGCGCACATTGACCTGGTCCAACCCGGCCCATCCGGGTGCGGCGCCAGCGAAGAGCACTTCCGCGTCGACTCCTCCCACGGCGCTGCTGACTTTACCGGCCCGGCGAATCCCGGTTCCGTACAGGATCAGGAATAGCTGATCGGTTGCGGGCCCGAAATCGATCGGCGCGGTGGTGAAAGCGTGTTGCGCCGTGTCGTAGATCGCAACCGGCTCCACGCTTTGGAAGCCGTCGGCCTTCACCCTCAGCACAGAGGCGGCCGCAACGCCCTTTCCGCCCCCGTTGGCCGCGAACAGCCCCGGTGCCACCAGGGTGATCGACACCGGGCCCATCGCGACGGCCTTTTCCCCTCGAAGCACAACGACAGTCGCGGCCCCGGCCGGCGTACCGGAAGGAACAAGGAAATTGACCTGGCCGGGCGAGACCATGAAGAGCGGAGCCGGGCGTGACACGCCCTCCTTATCTCTGATGTTCACGCTGACGCCGGCGAGCGCGGTGGGAGGCGGAGAGGCGGCGGCCAGTGTTTCGCTTGCGAGGTCCGAGCCGTAGATCGAAGCAATGGACTCCACCGCCGCGACGCCGACCGGGGCAGGGCTGGCGGCGGATACAGTAGTGACACTGGAGGCCCCGCTGTCGAAGATTTCCGCCGAGGTGTAGCCTGGCGAGACAGCGTCGTGCCCGCCGGTCACGATGACTTTGCCGTTGGCCAGCAGGGTAGCTGCGTGATTTCCGCGCGCGATCGCCATGTTCGGGGCCGCAGTCCAGGTTCCAACCGCGGGATCGTAAATCTCGGCGTTCCCCAGTACGGGGTTCCCCGAGGTTCCGTAGTATCCCCCGGCTACCAGGACCCTGCCATCCGCCAGTGAGGTGGCGGTGTGTGAGACTCGTGCCGTACTGGGTTTGCCGGTTTCGGTCCACTGTCCAGTGGCAGGGTCGTACAACTCGGCGGACTCGATGACGCTGCCAGACGACAGGTTGATCCCGCCGGTTACCAGCACCTTGCCGCTCGCCAGCAGGTTGGCTGTGTGATACGCCCGAGCTCTTTGAAGGCTGCCGGTGAGTGTCCAGGTGCCTGTGGCTGGGTCATAGATCTCCGCGCTCGATCGCATTGCGCTGCTGGCGCTCAGATCGACACCACTCGCCACCAGCACCCGTCCATCCGGCAGCAGGGTGGCAGTGTGAAGGTTGCGCGTGTCGTTCATCGCGGCCGTGAGGCTCCACACTCCGGTAGCCGGATCGTAGAGTTCGGCGGTTCTGAGCCCGGCGTAGGGGTTGTTCGCGGGCCCACCGCCGGCCACCAGCACCTTGCCGTTTCGGAGCAACATCGCGGTTGCGTTCGACCGCACACCGTTCATGCTGCCAGTCGCGCTCCAGGTTTTCGTGTCGGGATCGTAGAGCCACGCACCGCTCGTGGTCGGAAGGCCTCCGCCAACCAGCACCTTGCCGTTAGCAAGCCGAACGGCAAATTGATTGGAGCCAGAGGTCACCATGTCTCCCGTTGAATCCCAGGCTCCTGTCAACGGATCGTAGAGTTCCGCGCTGCCGATCCTCGAGCACGCATAGCCGGTGACGCAGCCGGACTGACCGCCGAAAACCAGCAGTTTGCCGCTTTCCAGGAGAACGGATTGATGATAATACCGGCTCTCGTGCATGGAGCCGGCCGAATTCCAAGCGGGCGACGGTTGCGCCGCAAGGTGCGCCCAACTCGCCAGGCATATCGATGCGATCAAGAGCGGGCGCAGGGAAACCAAGGCGGCTTCGTGCGCCAGCGGAAACAGAAAGGCCCGAATTGCGTTGCTCATGCCAAAAAGACTCCTGACGCTCATCACGTTTGCCCCTTTCGAAAAGCCGGCGCCAGGCCGAAGTCGGAGCGACGCCGGCTTCAGGAACCCGTCACCGCGCCGATCAGCGCGGCGCGTTCATCCAGCACCCGACTCGTTCGTTGAGTCGTCTGCATATATCTGTGCATTTCACGGCGCCGGTTTGATCCCAGCTATTGTTTCGCCTTCGATGCGGAAATCAGAGCTTCCGCTTCCTCCAGAAAAGCCAATCTCTCCGCGTCCAAGGACGCTCCGTTCCGCTTCCTGTCCTGCACGATCTTGAGTTTCGCCTGCGCCGTTTCCACTTCTCCGAGTTTGAAGTGCGTCATGGCGGTGAAGAGCATGTCGCCTTGGCCCGGCTGTGCTCGCAGGCCCGGGGCACGTTGCAGGGACGCCAGGGCTTCGCGAAATTGTCCGCACCGATACTGCGCGACTCCGAGCGTATGGACATAATCCGCGGTCCACGGCTCGCACTTCACCACCGCCTCGGCCGCGCGCAACGCCCGCCGGTAATCGCTGGGCGTGCGCTTGGGATCCTTGACGACGTCCCAAATCGCGGAGTTTAGTTCGTACACCCTCTCGCCACCCGCCCTCAGTTGCCTGAGCGCCGCCTTACGAATACCGGGATCGATTTTCCGGTCGGTTCGAAGGCGGTCCATCACTTCGCTCATCAGGTCGAACTTCCCGCGCACGGACTCCAATACTTCCTGCATGCCAGGAGGATA
>JADGNT010000705.1 GCA_017883345.1 Candidatus Solibacter sp.
GCCCACGCCGGCATCCACAATCATCGGCACCTGGGTGATCAGCTCGCGGAAAATGCGCAGATTCACCGGATTCTGTATGCCGAGCCCGCTTCCGATGGGAGCCGCCAGCGGCATCACCGCGGCGGCGCCCGCATCGATCAGGCGGCGCGCGTTGACCACGTCGTCATTGGTATAGGGCAGAACCACGAAGCCCTCTTTGACCAGGATCCGGGTGGCTTCGAGCAGTCCGGCGTTATCCGGGAAGAGCGTCTTTTCGTCGCCGATCACTTCCAGTTTCACCCAGTTGGAAAGACCGCATTCACGCCCCAGCATGGCCGTGCGCACCGCATCGTCGGCGGTGTAGCACGCGGCCGTATTCGGCAGGATGAAAATCTTCGTGCGATCGATGTAATCGATGAGCGATTCCTTGGTGCGGTCGGTCAGATTGACGCGGCGCACCGCCACGGTCACCATTTCGGCGCCGCTGGCCTCGTGGCAGCGCATCATCTCCTGAAAATTGCGGTACTTCCCCGTTCCCACGATGAGCCGCGAGGAGAACTCACGCCCCGCGATGGTTAATTTGTCGGACATGTTCCCATTGTAACGGCAAGCGGTTTCCCGTGCCGCCCGGCCACGGTCGGGCAAAAACCGCGAACTTTGCCGCGGCGGCGGCGTATTCATCCTTAGAACCCGCCAGGAGGTGGAAACGTGACCGTTGTCAGTGAGATCCGTCAGGTGGTGCGCCGCCTGATGCGCTCGCCGATGTTTACCGTCGTGACGTTGCTCACCATCGCCATCGGCATCGGCGCCAACAGCGCCGTCTTCAGCGTCGTCAACGGCGTCCTGTTGAAGCCGCTGCCATACCCCGACGCGGGCGCACTGATCGGCGTCTGGCAGACTGCGGCGCCCCTCAATATCAAGAAACTGGAGGTTTCGCCCAGGTGCCGCCTCTCCGGCGTTTCAAATTCGTCGCCCCGGGCTTCTTTCAAACCATGGGCACCCCGCTGGCCGCCGGCCGCGATCTCACCTGGACCGACCTCGAGCAGCGCAAGAACGTTGCCATCGTCTCCGAAAACATGGCGCGGGAACTCTGGCGCGAACCCGCCGCCGCCATCGGCAAGCGGGTCCGCGAGGGCTCGAAAGACCCGTGGCGCGAGATCGTCGGCGTGGCCGGCGATATCCGCCATGATGGCGCCGACCAGAAGGCCCCCACCACCGTCTATTGGCCGGTGGTCATGGATAATTTCTGGGGCAACGAGAAGTTCGTGCAGCGCGGCTCCGTGTACGTCATCCGCACCGACCGGGCCGGCTCGGAAAGTCTGCTGACCCAAATCCGGCAAGTGGTCTGGTCCGTGACCCCGGACGTCCCGATCGTAAAAGTCCGGACCATGGAAGAGGTTTTCCGCGGCTCCATGGCACGCAGTGGGTTCACGTTGGTGATGCTCGGCATCGCGGGCGCGATGGCGCTATTGCTCGGCATCGTCGGGATCTATGGTGTGATCTCGTATTCCGTCTCGCAACGGACCCGCGAACTGGGCATCCGCATCGCTCTCGGCGCCGGCAACGCCGAACTGCGCGCCATGGTGGTCGGCCAGGGCCTGCTGCTGGCGGGAATCGGTATCGGCGTGGGACTTGCCGTCGCCGGCGCCGTTACCCGCATCATGTCTTCCCTGCTGTTCGAAACCAGCCCGGTAGATTTCCTCAGCTACGCCGTGGCCGCCGCCAGCCTGCTCGGGGCCGCCGCAATCGCCAGTTACCTGCCGGCCCATCGCGCTTCGTCCGTCAACCCGGTGGAAGCCCTGCGCATGGAATAAGGATCACTTGTGGGGTAGCTTGGCAAGCTGCGCGCCGGTTGCCCCACACGCTCAGAAATGTCCGCTCGCCGCTTGGAGGGCCGCCAGTGTCTTGCTGCCGCGCAAGGCTCGTGTCTGCCTCTCGTGGAACTGGAAATCCGCGGCGAGCAGATCCTCTACCGTGTAGCTCTCTTTTGCCACGCCGCGGGCAGCGTGTTTGGGCGTGTCGCCGAAGACGCGATACAACTCGTGCGCCAACACACGGCCCAACGCGCGCCCGTATGCGCCTTCCCGGTCCTGGGGGCGGTAGACCAGCAGAGCGGTCCGCAGAAAGGTGCGAACCCGTTCGCAATCCACGTGGGTGAAAGGAAGAATCGTGCTCGAGAGAGCCGCCCAGCAGTTCCGAAACCGGAACGCCATGGGACGCCGAATCCGGATAGCATGCGCCCTTACAGGTAATGCAGCAGGAGCAGGCCCCCCGTGGCGGCGAGGAAGGAGGAGACGATCGGGATCCGCCACAGTGGCTGGCGCGGCCGGGCTCGGGCAAACCCGGGCAACTCCGGATCCGCGGCGGGTTCCACGCGGATTTCCTCCGGCGTTAGAGATCCTCCCGCGCCGCTCGCAGCCGGTGGGGGCGGTGGCGGGACCGGCGACTCGGCGGGCGAGATGCGCTCGGCGGCCTCCAGGCAACTGTGCCCCAACGCCATCACCAGGCTCAGCAAGTTGCGATCCTGACTCTCCACCCGCTGGCGCAGTTCGGCGATCTGTTGGTCTTGGCCGCTCAGCCGGCTCTCCTCCCGGACGGTTTCGCGCAATTCCTCTTCCACCGCCTGCAGACGGGTGGCGATGGTCGTGGCGATCTGTTCGTCCACCAGGCGGGCCAGGGTCTCGGCGAATTCCTTGTGGATCGCCGTCATTTGTGCGCGCAGTCCCCGCATGTCGGCGTCGATGCTCTGGCGCTGCGCGGCCACGGCCTCGGTGATTTCACCACGCAGAACGTCGAGCCGGGTTTCGACGCCCGCGGCCAGGGAGTGGTCCTGCGCGTCCAGGGCGCCGAGTTCGATCTTGACCTTGACTTCGAGTTCGGCCAGCCGGCGGTCGATCTGGCCGCCGAGTTCGGTGAACCGTCCGTCGATGGCCTTCAGCACGGCGTCGGCGGCTCTGTGGTTGAGCGGTGCGCCCGCCACGGGCAGCGATCCCGCGGCGCGTGCGCGTTCCATGCGTTGCTCAATTTCGGTAATCCGGTCGTTGATCGGGCGGAGTTCCGGAGTCGCGGATCTTGCGGCGGCAAGGCGCGCCGCGTTGCGCGTGAGGGTGACGCCCACCCCGAACGCCAGTCCGTCCCCAAAGGCGACGGCCAGGGTTCGCCAGACGGACGAATCGCGGCTATTCTGCATATTACATAATGTAGCGGAAATGTTTTACGGTGGAAAGGGGAATCGAGGGAATAAAGGGGGTTCCCGCCGCCCCCTTTCCGGTGGTATAACCCACATATGCACTTCGCAATCGATTGGACGCAGGGTCTGGAGGACGTCATCAAGCTGTTCATCGCCTACTTTCTGGCGCTGCCGGTGGGATGGTATCGGGAACGCGAGGCGCACAGCGTGGGTGTGCGCACGTTTCCCGTGGTGGCC
>JADGNT010000706.1 GCA_017883345.1 Candidatus Solibacter sp.
CCGGTTACCCGGCCCCCCTTGGTAGGCAACCCTGGGACAGACGGCGAATTTCCGGCAAACTGCGCCGGAAGTTCGCTGTCAGTCCCGGGTTTAGAAGTGGAGCCGCAAGCCGAACTCCATATTGCGGGGAGTGCTGGCGGTGCCGGTGATGCGGCCGAACGTGGATGGCGTCGTGACCGTCATCGTCGGATTGCCCATCACCACATGGTTCAGCACGTTGGTGAACTGGACGCTGAAGTCGGCGCCCATGCCTTCGCGGAAGGTCATGATGGTTTTGTGGACGCCGAGGTCGACGTTCCAGCGCGGCAGGCCGCGCATGGCGAGACCGCCGCAATTGCCGTCGAAGCCGAGGATGCACTTGCGGAACTCAGCCAGCACCGCGGCCGGATCGGCGAACATGTTGACGCCGGTCGGGTTGGTGGTGCCGACGCCGCCGGAGCCCGCGACGTTGTAGATTGCATGGTTCCCGCCCGTATAGGGGGCGGCTGCAGGAGCATTGGTCGAGAAGGCCGTGGTGGCCGACGAGGTCGTGCTGACTTCGCCGAATGCCTGGCAGTTTGTGCAGCCGCCTTCGCTATAGCCGGGAACAAAGGCCGGCCCGCTCTGCGCGGTGAACAGCGGCGAGAAGGTCCATCCACCGAGTACATGGCCCACTACGCCTTTCTGGTGCTGGAACACCTTCGGCGAATAGTACATGGCGACGTTGTAGATGAACTTGATGTCGTAGCTCTGCAGGCCGTAGTTATTCTGCAGGTTGTAGTTGTCCAGCGCCGTGTTGGAACTGGTGGCCTGCGACGTGGTGCCCGTGCCAAGAGCGCGGCCCCAGGTGAAATTGCTGGTGGCCGAGACACCGTGGAAGTCCTGGATCCGGTGCGTGATGAACAGCGCATTGTAGTTGCCGTAACCCAGGGCGGTGTTCAACAGGTAAGTATATCCCTGGCTGGGTTGCCCGGTGGCGAGGGGTTGGGCTACCAGGCTGCGGCCCAGCGTCCAACCTGGAGCCTTATACAGCGCCGTCCACAGATCGGACACCGCCGTGTTCTTGATCGCAGTGGCATTTTTGGAAGCCACCGCGGCGGTGCAACTCGCAAAGCCGGCGCAATAGGCTCCGCTCGTGCCGCCGAGCGCGGATTCAAAGAAGGGCTGCGCCGCCGGCGTCCCACCCGCGGCCACCGCGAAGTAGGTCTGGGCAAACGCATTGGCGAACGTCTGGCCGCCCAGCGTAGTCATGTACGGAACCGAATCCAGGTTGATCGGCAGCATCTCGTTGCGGATCATGCGGCCGATGTAGCCCACTTCCATGCTCACCGTCCTGTTGATCTGGCGTTGCAGGCTCACCGTCAGGTTTTCGGTCCGCTCCGGCCGGTACTTCGGATCGAGGGCCGTCACGTCGGCAGCGCCGGCGTTGCCGCCCACGCCCGGAAGATACGGTTGAGCCAGAGTCGGAGAAACGTTTGGCAGCGGAGCGGACATGCCGTCCGGTCCAATGCGGAAGGCCGTGCTCGGGTCGACACCGTTGTTGCCCAGGCACTGTCCGGTCCGGCTGACGCCGGTGCAGGATACGGCCTGCAAAAGGCCCGGAGGCAGCAGCGGCACCAGCAACTGATTCACGCCGTTCAGACGGCCGAAGAGGCGGCCGTAGCCGACGCGCAATACCGTCGAGTTGCTGCCCAGCAGTGTGCCCAGAATGCCATCGGTGTACTTGGGATTCCAGGCCGCCGAAACGCGCGGGCTGAACCCCCCGTAGAACGGATTGTACGGGTACTTCAGGCCCGAACCGACGTTGTTCACGGTAGCGAAAGCGAGCGTCGGGTTGTACACCGTACCGGCCAGCGCCGCTTTTTGCCGCTGCGCCATGTAGCTCGCCGCGTCCACTTGCGAACCGTCGGCATAAACCATCGTCACCTGCTTGGAGTTGGCTTCGTGCGGCGGCATTTCCAACTGGTAGCTGAGACCGTAGGAGATCGTCACGCTCGGTTTGACGTGCCAGGTGTCGGTAAAGTAACTGTTGTAGAAGGGAATCACGCTCTGTGCCAGGGCGCTGGCGCCAATCGGTCCGAGCTGCAAGTTGCTGCCGGAGCGCGTGTAGACCAACTGCGACTGGCTCACCATGCCCATTACGTAGGAGTAATAGCTGTTGAAGTTGCTCTGCTGGCTGGCAGGCATGCCCGCCGGGTAGGCGAAGTTGCCGAAGTTGATGTTGGAAGACGTGACCTGGTAGACGATCTGGTTGTTGATCCCCTGACCGTTGTCCGTGCGCGAATGCTGGTCGTAGTTGCGCTGATAGGAACCACCCACCTGGATCAGATGGTTGCCCTTGATGATGGTCAAGTCGTCTTTGATCAGGTTGTCCTGGCCGTCCCAATAACGCGTGCGGGTGTTCTGCGTATTCACGTTGTAGGGGATCAGCGCGACGGGTATCCCACCCGAGGTGTTCTCACCGGCGATTTCCACGGCGCCGCCCAGGCCCGCAAACTGCGGCGGATCCCCCAGGCTGAACCACTGCCAGAAATTGCGCGAGTAGTTCCACCGGAGATCGTTGGTAATGGTGGGCGTGATGGCGCTGGTCAGGCCGAGCACCCAGAACGAGGGCTTCTGCACGCGCGGCGCCGTCGCCAGCGGTGTTCCCAGAGTGCCACCCATGATGCCGCCGATGTCCACCTGGTTGGTGGTCAGGCTGGTGACCGTGGTGTAGCGGTAGGTGGCGAACAAGCGGTTCTTCTCGTTGAAATCGTGATCGATGCGGGCCACGTAGGAGTTCGAAGTGAGGGGTGCGCGAACCGTGGAAATGTAGCCGCCCACATTGGCGCCGTCACCAGCCGCTCCGGTAAAATCGGTCGGCATCGGCATGAAC
Source organism: Candidatus Solibacter sp. (assembly GCA_017883345.1). Lineage (GTDB taxonomy): Bacteria > Acidobacteriota > Terriglobia > Bryobacterales > Bryobacteraceae > Solibacter. Next base: position 2,855 of record JADGNT010000706.1, read on the forward strand.
TGCCAGATCTTCGAAACTACCGGGTTGAGGCCGATCCCGCGGGGATCGCACAGGCTGGTTCCGCACTGCGCCGGCTGATAAGTGACGCCACTCACCGTGACCGGATTGGGGTTGAGGTTGTATGCCTGGTATTTGCCGCTGGCGTCGGCCACCTGGATGACGCCGGCCCGCAACAGCGCGGAGGGCGACTGGCGTTCGTAGGGCCCAACGTTGGGGAAGCGGCTGCCTTCGTAGTTCACGAAGAAATACGTCTTGCCGCCCAGAACCTTGGGGAGCAGTACGCCGCCCAGCGAACCGCCGAACCGGTTGCGGTGATTGGAGGGCAGCGCCGTATAGGAAAGACCGTTGGCCGGTGTGTGATTGTTGTTCCAACTGTTGGCCGCGCCAACGTCGGTGGCGAAGTAAAACCCGTAGGCGGAGCCGTGATAATTGTTGGTGCCGCGCTTGGTCACCATCTGAACCTGGGAGCCGATGGAGCCGGAGAAGTCGGCGGTCTGATTGAAACTGCCCACCTTGAACTCTTCGATACTCTCGACAGGGGTCGGCAC
>JADGNT010000707.1 GCA_017883345.1 Candidatus Solibacter sp.
GGGCGGCTGGCCGCGATGGTCTTTGGCGGCGCCGGCAAGGAGCATCTGCAACTCAACGAGGACACCGTCTGGTCGGGGGAGAAACGCGACCGGAGCAACCCCGAGGCGTCCAAATCTTTCCCGGAGGTCCGCCGCTTGCTTCTGGAGGGGCGTCCGGCGCAGGCGCAGGCGCTGGCGGATCGGACGATGATCAGCGTCCCCCGGGCGCTTCCCGTCTACCAGACTCTCGGCGATCTGTGGCTGGATTTCGGCGGCGCGGTGCGGGAGGAGAATTACCGCCGCGAACTCGACCTGGATACGGGTATCGCATCGGTCAGCTACACGGCGGGTGGAGTCCACTACCTGCGCGAGGTCTTTGCTTCCGCGCCCTGCCATTGCATCGTCGTGCGGCTGACCGCCGACAGACCGGGCAGCCTTTCGTTCCGCGCAACGATTACGCGGCCGGCCGACGCGACCAGTGAAGCCGCGCCGGAGCGCCTGATTCTGACTGGCCAGGCCCTGCCGAAAAACGCCCGGGGAGAGAACAATACCGGGGTGCGTTTCCGCGCCGAGGTGAAAGCCGCCGTCTCCGGCGGCCGCATGGAGAGCGCCGGCGATCATCTGGACGTTGCCGCCGCCGATAGCGTGACGCTGACGATCGTCGCCGCCGCCGAAATTCGGGAGAAGGATCTCGCCGTCGCCTGCGCGCGGGACCTCGCAACTGCCTCCCGCTCCTATGAAGTCCTGCGGCGTGAGCACCTCGCGGACCACCAGCGTTTCTTCCGGCGCGTTCGGTTGGAGCTTCCGGTGGATGCCGCGGCGCGCGCCCTGCCCACCGATGAGCGCCTCAAGAAGGTACAGAGCGGCGGAGCGGACGACGACCTGTTCGCTCTCTATTTCCAATACGGAAGGTATCTGCTGATTGCCAGCAGCCGGCCCGGAAGCATGGCGGCGAATCTCCAGGGCAAGTGGAATGACAGTCTCACTCCGGCGTGGGGAAGCAAGTACACCATCAACATCAACACCGAGATGAACTACTGGCTGGTGGAGACATGCAACCTTTCCGAACTGCACGAGCCTCTGTTCGACCTGATCGAAACCGCGCGGGAAGACGGCCGGCGCGTCGCGAAATTCTACTATGGCGCCGGGGGCTTCGTCCTGCATCACAATACCGACCTGTGGGGGGACGCCGTGCCGATTGACGGCGCGCGCTATGGCATCTGGCCGATGGGCGCGGCGTGGCTGTCGCTCCACCTCGCGGACCACTACGATTTCACCCGCGACCGCAAATTCCTCGCCCAACGCGCGTACCCGGTCATGAAGGAGGCGGCACAGTTCTTTCTGGACTACCTGGTCCCGGACGGCAAGGGCCATCTGGTGACGGGGCCTTCGCTGTCTCCGGAGAACGAATACAAGCTGCCCTCCGGCGAGCGGGCCGTCCTCACCATGGGGCCGACGATGGACTCCGAGATTCTCCACGCGTTCTTCGGACGGCTGATTGAGGCGAGCGAAACTCTCGGGATCGACCGGGAATTCCGAGCGAAAGTTGCGGCCGCGCGCGACAAACTGCTGCCTCTGCGCGTCGGCAAGTACGGCCAGATCCAGGAATGGCAGGAGGACTACGACGAGGTCGAACCCGGCCACCGCCACATGTCCCACCTTTTCGCCCTGTTCCCCGGGGACCAGATCACACCCGAGAAGACGCCGGATCTCGCCCAGGCCGCCCGGGCAACGCTCGACCGGCGGCTGGCCAACGGCGGAGGCCACACGGGCTGGAGCCGCGCCTGGATTATCAATTTCTGGACCCGGCTGGCCGATGCCGGCAAAGGGTACGAAAACCTGGTCGCGCTGCTGGCGAAATCCACGCTCCCGAACCTGTTCGACAATCACCCGCCGTTCCAGATTGACGGCAACTTCGGCGGCACCGCCGCTATTGCCGAGATGCTCGTGCAAAGCCACGCCGGCGAAATACGGTTGCTTCCGGCACTGCCGAAGGCCTGGAGCGCCGGCAAGGTCTCCGGGCTTCGCGCGCGCGGCGGAGTAGAAATCGATCTTACGTGGAGCGGCGGCTTGCCCACGACTGCCACGCTGAAGCCCACGGTGGACGGCGTGCATCAGTTTCGGCTCCCGGCGGGCATCCGCATCCGGTCGATCCGGGATGGCCGCGCGGCGATGCGCGCGCCCGTCCAGGCGGGCTCAACACCGCGGCTGAGCGTCAAAGCGGGGCACGAGTACTCCGTGGAGTTTGAAAGATCCGCGGCATAGCGCGGGAACGAGGCAATCATCCATATGGCGGCACACCATCGAGGGAAAAACAAGGTAGTGGAGAGGTTTGCGATGCACAAGAGATTGTTTACAATGACGCTCGGGTTGGCGCTGCTGGCTCCGGCACAGGTAAAGACGGAGATTCCTCCAGTCGAGCCTACCGCCAAGCCCGTCAAGGTGGAACCCATCAAGATTCATGGCGCTTCCCTGGAGGGCAATCTGGAAGGCGAAGCGGTTGAGCGCGACGTCCTCGTCTTCCTGCCGCCCAGCTACGCCACCGCCAAGTCCCGCCGCTATCCGGTAGTTTATGGCCTCCACGGATATTCCATCGGCGCCGAGCAGTGGTCGAAGGAAATCCATGTGCCGCAGACGATCGAGGGCGCTTTCGCGAAAGGCGCGCAGGAAATGATCGTGGTGCTGCCCGATTCGAAGACCGTGTACAACGGCTCGATGTACTCCAGCTCAGTTACGACGGGGGACTTCGAGAATTACGTCGCGCGCGACGTCGTCGCCTACATCGATGCTCATTACCGGACGATCCCCAAGCGGACGAGCCGGGGTCTGGTGGGGCACTCGATGGGCGGCTACGGTGCGAGCCGGATCGGCATGAAGCATTCCGACGTTTTCGGCAGCCTGTACATCATGAGCCCGTGCTGCATGTCCGCCCGGGGCGCCGGCGGCGGCCGCGGAGGTCCCGGCGGCGGACGCGGCGCCAACATGGAAGCGGCCCTGGCGGAGGCCAAGACGCCCGCCGAGGCGGCCAAACTGCCCGGCCTGTCCACGCAGCTTGCGGTGGCCGCCGCGTGGTCCCCGAATCCCAAGAAGCCGCCACTTTATTTCGACATGCCGTTCGGAGATGCCCAGCAGGAAGTCCTCAACAAGTGGGCGGCCAACGCGCCGCTGGTGTTCGTTCACCAGTACATCGGCAATTTGAAGCAGTATCATGCGATCGCCATGGATGTTGGCGACCAGGATGGTTTGCGCGTGGATGCGGGCAAACTGCACGATATCCTCGACAGCTACGGCATTGCCAATGCCTTCGAGATCTATCCCGGCACTCACACCAGCGCCGTCGCGGTCCGGTTCCAAAACTACGTAATGCCGTTCTTTGCCAAGAACCTGTGCACTGGCAAGGACTGTAAGTAGCCGTATGCAAAT
>JADGNT010000708.1 GCA_017883345.1 Candidatus Solibacter sp.
CAGAAGCACGAATACTGCTACGCCTGCTACACCGGCGACTACCCCACGGAACTGGTCAACATCGAAGAACTGATCGCCGCCCGCCAGAAGAGGAAGTAGACCATATAGAATAGGAACGCGGAGGTTTCCATGGCCCATCGCAGTTTCCTCGGCGTCCTGTTTTTCGCAACGCTTCCCGTCTGGGCGCAGCCTTGCGAAGCTCCTTCCAACGTGAAAGCCGCAATCGAGGCTGCCACCCTTCCTCCCTTGACACCGATGGACGATCGCGTCGCCGCGGCGAAGAAGGTCCGGGAGCAGTTTCCCGCGGACTACTTCGCGCACCGGTTCTATCAGGAACTATTCGTCAAGCAGGGGCTGTTTTCGCTGCCGATACAGGAAGAGTACCGGGCGCTGCTGGATGCACATCCGGATGACCTGACCTACCTCGCACTGTATGCCCGCACGTTGAAGGGCACCAACACACCCGCGGCCATCAAGCTGCTGGACAAGATCCTGGAACGCCAGCCGGACGATGCGCAGGCGCACTTGAAGCTGGTGGAAATCTACTCCGCTCCGGCGTTCCGTGACGACGGAAAGCTGGCTGCCAATGCGGCAGCTTATTTCAAGGCCTGCCCGTCATCCATTGGCGGTTACGCCTACATCGGGCGAATCGACGATGCGGAGTTGATCCGCGACAGCGCCACCCATTTGCGGGAACTGCTCGACGCGCGGACCGACGACGAGGCGCTCGGCCTCTACTACACGCTGTGGACGTTGGAATTCAAGACCGCGCCCCTCTCCGCCCAGGAGCCCCTCCGGGCTCGCCTCCGTAAGGACGTCGAGAAGTTGCGCGCGCTGGATTCGTCGAAGCGTCCTTTCCTGGTGAACGAGCTCGGCCAGGCGTACAAAATGTTGGGCGATGCGGATGGATCCAAGTGGGCGGACGAGCAGATGGCTAAGACCGGCATCCGTCGTGCCGGCGGTGGCGTCGTCGACGCCATCGGCGAGTGGCGCAGAACCCATCCCTACAAGAACGGCTTCGATCGTGACGCCTACCAGGAGACGCTGCTCAAACAGACCGAAGAATGGATTCGCCAGTGGCCCGACGATCCCCAGCCGCGCTATGAACGCTTCCAGGCGATGCGGATGATGCAGGATGCACCGCTCGAAGACACGGTGAAGGCGGCGCAAGACTGGCTGCGCGTTTACGAAGCGCACCCCGGCTTCCAGGCGCCGTATATGATGGTGGCGCAACTCTACTCCCAGCACAACATGCGCTACGGGGAGCTGCCCGATCTGGTGGAGAAGGGGCTGAAGCAGGAGCAGCCGGTGGTGCCGGTGGAGCCGGGTCCGGTGTCGGATCTCTATTTGGTCCGCGGCCAGGCGAGAAGGTCGTCGAACTACAGTTCGTGGTCCAACCTGAACTCGGCGGCGAACGTCTATCTCAAGATCAAGAAGTACGATCGGGCGCACGAGTTGCTCGCCAAGCTGGGCACGGCGCTCTCCAAGGACAAGCCCGCGGACTCCGAACCGGAAGCGGAGAAGCGGCAGCACGGGCAGTACGAATACATGTACTGGAACAACATGGCGAAGTGGGCTCGCGCCGCTGGCCACAAGCTCGAAGCGCTGACCTATGAGCGGAACAGCATGCTGGCCGATCCCAATACCAGCTTGAACCCGTCGGCGGAGCAGTACCGCACGTCGTCGCTGCGCGAGCTTTGGAAAGACATCAACGGCAGCGAGGATGGATTTGAGGCATGGATGACGAAGACCGGCTCAGCCTATCCGCACGCGGACCCAAAGGGTACGGCGCCTGCTCCCAAATCGCCCGCCACCACGGTGGTCGCCACCCAAATGGGCTGGACCCAAATGGACAAGCCGCTGCCCGATTTTCAAATCTCGGACGCCGAGGGGAAGACCTGGCGCCTGGCCGACCTGAAGGGCAAGGTCACGCTGGTGAATCTCTGGGCCACGTGGTGCGGGCCGTGCCGCAATGAACTTCCTTACCTGCAAAAGCTCTTCAACAAGGTGCGCGAGCGGAAAGACCTGGTGGTCATCACCCTGAACACCGATGACAACCCCGGACTGATCCTGCCGTTCCTGACCGAGAACAAGTACACTTTCCCCGTCCTGCCGGCCAGCGGGTACGTGGCCAAACTGGTTCCGGAATTGAGCATTCCCCGCAACTGGATCGTGGATGCCGATGGCGTGCTCAAGATGGAGCGAATCGGCTTCGGGAACGGCGAAGACAAGTGGGTGGACGAGATGGTCGGGGTGATGGAGAAGGCCCGCCCCAAGTAGCCTGCTGCCGGGACCTGGTCTAGGTCTGCGACCGTGTGGACATGTTCTTTTCATGTGGGGCTGGCTGGCAGCCTGCGGCGGACCCAGAGGGTACCCCGGCAACCCGCCAGTTGCGCCGGTAAACGGGGCACCCTCTGGGTCGCGCGCAGCTTGCCAAGCGGCCCCACAATCGAACACTTTTACGCGGTCACGGTACTAGCTGGAATACACGGCCACCCGCGCCACCGTGCGGAACCCCATCCGCTCGTAGAGCTTTAAGCCGGTCGGCGTGGATTGCAGGATCACGCGCTCCATGCCGCGTTCCTTGCGCACCTCGGCCAGCGCGTGGCGCATCACCGCCTCGCCGAAGCCGCGCCGCTGGGAACCCGGCAGCGTCGCCACGTTGTAGACGCCGATCACCCCGGCGCCGCTCACAATCGACGTCGTCGAGACCGGCTCGTCATCGACGTACCCGACGTAGCTGATAAAACGGTCCCACACTCTGGCGTTATCGAACACTTCGCGGAACCAGGTAATCGGCACGTGAAAGCAGACCGAGCCGATCTCGCAGAACGCATCCCACGTGGCCGCGCCGCGCACGCGCCGCACGTCGATGCGCGGCAGGGGCCTGACGGGCGGCAGAATGCGATCGGCGATCATGCCGGGAAGTTCGGTGGAAAGGCGCAGCCCGTAGTGCTCGAACCAGCGGCGCGACCGTTTGCGCGCCGACGGCTCGATCCAGTCTTCGCACACCCAGTAGGCCCACTCCTGGCCGCGCTCGTCGAAGTGCGCGATGGGCAGCCGGATGCGCTGCTTCAATTCCGTCTCGCTGGCCACCGGACCGGCAAGGAAGGCGGTGTTGAACATCTGGAAGGTCACGCCGGCCGATGCAATGCTCACGCCGTGCAGTTCGCGCAGTTCGCCCGCGGTGCGGCTGGAAGCGATCACGCGAAACGATTCCCGCAGATTATCGGCGACGAGTTGGAACTCCACTGGTTTCAGTATCGCCTAGGCGCGCCGCGCGGGAAACCCGTCGGCCAACCAGGGACAGACAGGACTGGCAGCGAATTTCCGGCAAAATGCGCCGGAAATCCATGCCAGTCTTGTCAGTCCCGGGGGCGCTCGTGGGTGGCGATGAAGTCA
>JADGNT010000709.1 GCA_017883345.1 Candidatus Solibacter sp.
GCAAATGGGTGGCGTCGGAGGCAAACCCGCTTTTCGCCGATCAACCGGGCACCGAGGCGATGGCCGACCTGGACGCGCGCGACCGGGTGGCGCAGCTCGAGGCGCGGATCATCGTTTCCGGCTGGGCGCAAATCCAGGCGCTGAATTTCCTGGTGGACCAGATCGCGGCGATGACGCAGGCGGGCGGCGTCGCCATTGCGGTGGAAGACGGAAGCGGCATCGTCTGCAAGGCTTCGTCGGGGATTGCTCCCCAGGTGGGCGTGCGGGTCGACCCGCGCTCCGGGCTCTCGTGGGAATGCGTGCGCACGCGCGAGGTGGTGCAGTGCGTCGATACGGAGAACGACCCGCGGGTGGACCGAATGGTATGCCGGCAACTGAACATGCGGTCGGCCATGCTGGTACCGGTGAAAAAGGACGGGCGCGTCGCCGGGCTGGTGGAAGTCTTCTCATCGCAGCCACACGCGTTTTCGAACCAAACCGTGATCCTGCTGCGCCGCGTGGCGGAGGCGGTGGCGGCGCTGGATGAGACGGCGCCGGACTTTTTGGAAGAACCCGTCCTGGAAATGCCCGGGCCGGAACCCACGGCTCCGGTAAAGACGCCGATTACTGAAGCGGTGGCGCCGCCAAAACCGGTGGAGCCGGAGAAGAAGTTCACCGCGGCGACGCCCGCTCCGGTGGTGGCGAAGCCGATGCCACAGCCGGCGCCAATCCCGGCGGCGCCGGTAGTGGTGAAGCCGGTTCAGGCGCCTCCAGCGCAGCCGCTGGCCGTTCAAAGGCCGGCAGCAGTTGTCCCAAGCGCGCCTCCCGCAGTAACGCCGACGCCGGCGGGATTTGCACCCGCGCCCGCTCCCGCGCCAAGGCCGGCAATCGTCGCACCAACGCCGCCACCGACCGTCGTGCAGAGGACAGTAATGGCGCCATCACCGGAACCTGCGGTGGCAGTGAAGCCGGCACCGGTGGCGCCCGCACCGCCTCCCATCGTTAAGCCGATTGAAAAGCCGGCGGTCGCAGAGAGATATGTTGCGGTCGAAAAGCCGCAGGTGGTGATGCCGCCGCCAGTCATCGCCAAAGAGGTTGCAGCCCAGCGACCGCTGGTGAAACCAGCGGCCGAGAAGATTGAGATTGCTCCCCCGCCACCGCCGCGCATTCTTGCCAAGCTGGCACCCCTGCCGGCAGTCTTATTCAGCGGAGCAGCGGCGACGGCAGCGAAGAGGACGCCGGCGGTCGAAATGCCGATCCATCCGGCGCCGACGGAGAAGGAACAAGAACGGGCGGAGCCGCCAGTCAAAGAAGCAGCCGAACTGATGTTCATGCCGGCGGAGAAATCCGACGTTGCGGGACGCCTCGGCAGGATGTTTATCGGCGTTGCCGCAGCGCTGATGATCGCCGTGCTGGCGTATGGCGGCTGGTATTGGACGCATCCGCAGCCGGCGCCGAGCAGTACGCCGGTAACGCAACCGGCGAGCACACCCGCGCCCGTGGTGTTACCACCTGCTCCAGCAGTTTCGACGGCTGCTCCTTCCGCCGCGGTGGCGCCATCTAGGGCGGCAGCGGTCCCGGGTGCCGTCAAGACCCAGCCGGCAAAGCCGGCGCCGGCGCCGGTGCAACAGCGGGAACAAGCAGTTGCCAATGGACCGTCCACCCACCTGACCAATCCGCCGATCATGGTGGCGGCGCCAAGCGCTGGCGTGACGCCGGAGCCCGCGCCGGCAGCTGCGCCGATCGCGATCGCGCCGCCGAACACGGCAGGGATGGCGAATATACTGGCCGGCCCGGTAGTAGTGCCGAAACTCAGCGCCGCAGTCAGCCATGGTGTGACCGGGGGAAAACAGGTCCTGCGCGTCCAACCGTTGTATCCGACGGCAGCGCGGAGCATGCGCCTGAGCGGCACGGTGACGATGCTGGTGCACATCAGCAAGAGCGGAACGGTGAGCCAGGTCAAGGTCCTCAGCGGACATCCGTTTCTGAACGCGGCCGCCGTGGACGCGGTGCGGCGCTGGAAATACGAACCGTTCCAGCTTAACGGTCAACCGATTGAAAACGACGTCAACGTGCAGGTGCGCTTCGACATACCCCGCTAGGCGCGCTTTTTTCTTGCGACTAACGGCGGCAGGTTGGACAATAGAAAGGCCTTATCACGTGCGAATGTGCTGAAGCGTTTTGGCCCTGCGGCACATCTGTATGTATAGGTAAATGGAATAACCGGCTTCAACAGCCCCGTAGGTCGGGTCACAGCCCAGCAACACTGACAGTGGACCTACTGGAGCCGGCGGATGCTTTCAACATCCCCGTTCCGGCCAGCCCGGAACTGAAAGCGAGTAAAAGAATTGGGAACAACTACCGCTGCTTGCAGCCTGGATAACTATCTGGTGCTTCCGGACCGCTCCCTGGACGAGCGAATTCTCGCGGCCAAGGAAGCCTTGGGGGACGACGTCGTGGTGCTGGGACATCACTACCAGCGCGACGAGGTATTCCGCTTCGCCGACGTCACCGGCGACTCCTACAAACTCGCGAAAGAAGCGGCAAAAGCGCGCGGACACTCCATCGTTTTCTGCGGTGTGCACTTCATGGCGGAAAGCGCCGATGTGCTGAGCCGTCCCGACCAGCAGGTGGTGCTGCCCGACCTGAATGCCGGCTGCTCGATGGCCGACATGGCCGAGATCACGCAGGTGGAAGACTGCTGGGAGCAACTGGTGCGCCTGGGCATCACCAACGATGCGGGCACGGGCGTCACGCCGATAACGTACATGAACTCCACGGCGGCCATCAAGGCGTTCTGCGGCGAGCGCGGCGGCCTGGTGTGCACGTCGTCGAATGCGCGCGGCGCGTTTGACTGGGGATTTGCGGCGAACGAGAAAATTCTCTTTCTTCCCGACCAGCACCTCGGCCGCAACACCGGATTTGGCATGGGCATACCGCTGAACGAGATGGTGGTGTGGGACCCCTTCCAGATCCAGGGCGGGGTCAGCGCGGAGCGTCTGCGGGCGGCGAAGGTGATCCTGTGGAAGGGACACTGCTCGGTGCACCAGCGATTCCTGCCCGAGCACGTGGACAATGTGCGCGCCAAGTACCCGGGGATCCAGGTAATCGTGCACCCGGAGTGCCGGTTGGAAGTGTGCCAGAAGGCGGACGGGATCGGCTCGACGGAGCGCTTGATAAAGATTGTGAAAGACGCGACGGCGGGAACGCAGTTCGCCATCGGCACGGAGATCCACTTGATCCATCGCCTGGCGAAGGAAGTCGCGCCGGAGAAAAAAGTCATCACGCTCGACGATTCCGGGTGCCTGTGCACGACCATGTTCCGCATCTCGCCGCAGCACTTGTGCTGGGCGCTGGAGAACCTGGTGGACGGAAACGTCGTGAACCGGATCAAGGTGGACGACGGCGTGAA
>JADGNT010000710.1 GCA_017883345.1 Candidatus Solibacter sp.
AAAAAGCACCCTCGTGGCGCACGCACTCCTGCGTGCCGCGTCGAGTCTCACTCGACGCTCTGCGCCCTGGGCAGCGGGCGTCGGCAAGAGTGCCGACGCTGCACGCAAGAGTGCGTGCGCCACATCTGCCAGTCGGTTTTTCATGAAGTTTCGCGGGCCGCAGGCCCATCCCAACAGACCACAAAAGTCGATGGTCTGTGCCACCGATGGTTCAGTTGATCGACGCCACTCCAGCATTTTTGACGTACTTATTGAGCCACGTCATTTTTTCCCAGAGGACGTGTTCGATGGTCTCCTTGCCGCGATAGCCGTGGGCTTCGAAGGGGAGGAAGACGAGGCGCGCCACGCCGCCGTTACCGCGGATGGCCTGGTACATGCGGTCGCTCTGTATGGGGAAGGTGCCGTCGTTGTCGTCGGCTTCGCCGTGGATCAACAGCATGGGCGTCTTGATCTTGTCGGCGTACATGAAGGGCGACATCTTCATGTAGACATCGGGGGCCTGCCAGATGGTGCGGCGCTCGCTCTGGAAGCCGAACGGGGTCAGGGTGCGATTGTGCGCGCCGCTCTCGGCGATCCCGGCCTTGAAGAGGTCGCAATGGGCCAGCAGGTTGGCGGTCATGAAGGCGCCGTAGCTGTGGCCGCCCACGCCGACGCGCGCCGGGTCGGTCACGCCCATTTCGGCGGCCTTATCGATGGCGGCTTTGGCGTCGTCAACGATCTGTTTGATGTAGCTGTCGTTGACGGTATCGGGATCGCCGACCACCGGCATGGCGGCACTATCGAGCACGGCGAAGCCATCCAGCACGTGGAAGAGCTGCGAGTAGCCCGTGACCTCGGTGAAGCGCTTGGAGGAACCGGAGACTTGCCCCGCGGTATTGGCATCGTTGAACTCGAGCGGATAGGCCCAGATGAGGGTGGGAAGGCGCGTGCCGGGCTGGTAATCGGGCGGCAGATAAAGTACGAAGGAGAGCGGCACGCCGTCGGCGCGCTGGTAGGTGACCAACTGCTTCTTGACCTTGCGGAAGATGGGCTGCGGATCGGGGAAGGCGGTCATGGCCGTCATTTTGCCGGCCATATTGGCGGCCATATTGGTAACGACGGTGCGCACGTAATAGTTGGGCGGCTCGCTGGGACTTTCGCGGCGCGTGAGGAACTTCGTGCCGTGGTCGTCGAGCAGGGCATCGACCACTTCGTAGTGGTCGTCATCGCACTGGAAGAGGCGCTCGGATTTGCCGGTGGCGATGTTGTAGCGGTCCAGGAAGGGGTGGTCGCCCTTGGGGCCTGCGCCGAGGCCGGTGAGGAAGATGTGGTCGCCGTCCTGGAGGATGACGCGGCCGCCGGAGGGGAGGGTTTTGAGCATGGGCGTGCCGGGGTCCTTGTAGCGGTCCTGGCTGTTGCGGCTCCAGACGAGCTTGGGCGCTTGAGCGGGGTCGTCGATTTCGATCTGGAAGGTGCGCACGCGGCGCGTCTGGCGTTCGGAATCTTCGACGAAGGCGCGCCCGCCTTTTTCGAAGAACTGGATTCCGCCGAAGCGCTGCTCGGTCTTGACGATCTCGCGCGGTTCGCCGGTGAAGGGCGCTTGGAGCGCGAGCAGGCGGTCGCGATGGGGGACCTTGTTCTTGAGGTCGCCTTGGTCGAGCGCTTCCACCCACATGAGGGTGGCGGAGTCATTGGGGCGCCACTGGATGCTGCGCGGTCCGGTGGTCACGCCGTTAATGGGGACGCGATCTTCCAGCGGAGAGCTAGCGACTTTGTGGATCACCTTGCCGGTGCGGTCCCAGATCTCGATTTCCTTGGGGAAGGCGCGCGCGTCGTGAAGGTAGGAGAAGGGGCGGTGGATGGTGGTGACGAGCAGATTCCTGCCATCGGGCGAGATGCGCGCGGATTCGATGATGCCGGCCTTGCCGATGGGGGTCGGCTTGCCGGTGGTTGCATCCACCAGGGCAAGTTGGGAGGTGGCGTAATACTCGAAGAGATCTTCGTCGTGCGGGTTCTGGAGCATGTCCTCATGGGTGACCACGGGAGAAGCGCCGCCGAGGCTTTCCTGGACGTGCGGACCGGTGGGCACGAGGGGTTCGGCGGGGGCCGCGCCGCGGTTGGGCTTGACCAGTTGGACGAGGAGGGTCTTGCCGTCGGGCATCCACTGCACGTCGGAGGGGCCGGCGCCCGCGCCGCCGCGTCCGCCGCCAGTGCCAACGCCGCCGCCCATGACGGCATTGATGCGCACGCCTTCGATCTTGCGCGTCTTACCCGTGGTATCACCGAGCCAGAGTTCGATGCCGCGCCCGGTGGTGTTGGTGAAGGCGAAGTGGGTAGCGTCGGGGCTCCAGCGTCCGAGGGTGAGCTTGGCGTTGGGGGGAAGGTCCACTTTGATCTCGGCGCCTTCGGGAATCTTGCGCAGGGTCAGGGAGCTGTTGAAGGTGGTGTTGTGGAGCCCGTTGGTTTTGGGATTGATGCGCATACCGGCGATGCGCAACATGGGCTGGGCCAGTTCGGCAATCGGGGGGTATCGGACGGGTTGACCCTGCATCGCGAAATGGCGAGTAGGGCTGATAGCCAAGGTGGGTGTGAGGGGTGAGTTGAGGACGTCCAGAACCGCCTGGGGCGGTTTCCGGTAGGGCGTAGCGCCAGAGAGGAGCAGAGCCGCGAGAACCAGCAGAATCGTAGCTTTAAGTACCGGTTTCATAGGTTACGACGATGGTATGGAAACGCGGGGCGGAAGTCAAACTTGACCGGGCTTGACCGGACGCGAGAGTAGGCGCATACTGCGGCCATGCCGGTCACTTATACGCCATTAGTGCCCATCAACATTGCTTCGATCTATCAGGGTCCGCTGCCGCACCGGCTGGCGCAGTGCACGCCAGATACGAAATTGGCGATCGAGGCGGTGGCCCGCGATCTGGCGGGGATGGGGTTCGGAATCCGTTTGAGCGACCTGTTCCGTTCGCACGATATGCAGGCGCAGTCGCACGCCGATTTTGTGGAGGGGCGGAAGAAGGCCTTCAGTCCTCCGCCGGGCGGGAGTCTGCATGAGGCGGGACGCGCCATGGATATCGACCTGAGTTCGATTGGGGTGCCGCTGCCGCAGTTCTGGGAGATCGCCAAGGCGCATGGGTTCAGCCCGATCATCGACACACCGGACCCGCACCGTTCGGAATCGTGGCACTTCGACTGCCACGGGAGTCACCATGCCGTGTATGAGTACGTCAAGGCGGGGAAGGCGGGCACGGCGCTGGCGCCCTACACGCAGATGGCGGAGAGCGCGATTCTGGCAATCGGGGTGAAGCTGGACGTGGTGCCGGCGCAGGACGTGGCGTATCTTCAGGCGGGGCTGATCCGGCTGGGGTTGGATCCGGGGAGGATCGACGGGGTGCAGGGGAATCGGACGGT
>JADGNT010000711.1 GCA_017883345.1 Candidatus Solibacter sp.
TAGATGCCGCCCTGGCGCAGCAGGGTTTGCGTCGCGCTGTAATGTTCCGCGGGATCGTGGCGGTTGTAGAAGATCACATCGACAGCCTGGTTGCCTTCCAGGTCTACGATGCGTAACGTCTGGCCCTTGGTGATTTCGAGCAGGTAGGGCTCGCCCGATGGCAAGGTGTGGTCGAGCACGGCATGCTGCGGGGCTAGCGTACTTTCCTTGATGCGTATGGCGGCGGCAGTCATGGCGTCTCCTTCAAACCAGATACAACAGGTCGGCGTTATGGATGGCGCGCGCATTTTCCGGACGGAACGAGCGGCAGTAATCGTCCTTCGGCGCAGAGCCTGAACGCCACACGGCCAGGCCGACCTTTCCGGGTGAGTAGGCGGGCGCCGGGTCCAGGGGATGGGGGGCGGTAGAAAAGGCCAGCAGCACATCCATCTCCATGCGCAGTTCCACGTGGCCGCCGGCTTTGCAATGCCGGGATACAAAATGGAAGCGGCCCTCATCGTCCACGCTGACCTTGGAAAAGAAATTGACCGGAGCCACCAAGTCACGCTTGGACAAACCATGCTTGCCGATCTCGATCAACAGTCCATCGCGCCCCGAGCGATACATGCCGTTGCGGGCAGTCTGGAAATTCCGGTTGCCGTATTTTTCGAGCATGCGCTGGTCATCCAGCAATAAGCCCAAGGGGTCGTGCCAGCCCACGCTGTCGGCGGTGATGGAAGCCAGAGCCCGGCCCATGTCGCTCATCAGCACGTGGCCACGCGTGTAATGGGCCGTGTGCTGTGCCTTGAGGGAGTCCGGCATGTTGTAGCGCTCCAGTTTCTCCCGGGCCGAGTAGAGCACTACGCTGATGTTGGCGCCGTCATCCAGCGCCGTCATGCGCAGGGTGGTACCGCGCGGCAGCACATATGACCAATGCCCTCCGCCGGGCACCAGTTCGGAAAACAACACCTTGTCTGCGGCGAGGTCGGGCGCAAAACGGCGCCAATGGGCGATAGTATCTACTGGATCGGCTACCGGCGGATTATCGTTAGTGGCAGAAATTTTTTCCATAGTGTCTTCTTTCCGGTTTCATTTCGAGGAACGTTTGCTCGAACCGCGCAGTGCTGATTGCGGGCCGGCACTCTTCTCCGGCAGCGGATGCACCGGAGGAATGGCCGCAGCGAGCAATTGCAATCGCCCGGTGATGATACCGCGCAGGGTGATCATCTCGTTGGCGACTTCCTGCAACTTGGCGGCAGGGCCTTGCACCAGTATGACCTCCATCAGCTGATCCTCGGTAAGGTGCACATGCAGGGAGCTGATCACCTCATCGATGTACCGGTACTGGAAGTCAGCCAGCCTCTTCTGCAAGCCGCGCGTCAGGCGGTCGTAAAGCAGCGTGATGGTTCCCACCATCACTTCGTTGCCCAGGGTGCGTTTGTGTTCGGCGAGCTGGTAATTGACCATGTCGCCTATGGCCTGGGAACGGCTTCCATAGCCGCGGCTCTCGACCATCCGATCCAGCTCAGTCAGGAGATGGGGCGGCAGCGAAATGCTGACGCGGCTGACCAGGCTGGAAACTTTCTCCTTGCGTGCTGTTTTCATCGGCGATCCTTTAGAATATGTGGCTGTCAGAACATATAGCTGTAGCGCTCTATTTCCCACTTGCTGACGGTGAGATGGTAGGTCTCCCATTCCTCGGTTTTATAGCGTATGAATTCGTCACGCAATTCCTTGCCCAGTGTCGCCTCGACCAGGGGATCCGCTGCGAAGGCTGTGACGGCTTCCTGCAGCGTTTGTGGCAGGAACTCGATGCCTCGCTCGTTACGCTCTGTATCGGAAATGGCATACAGATTATCTTCGTTGGGATTGCCCGGGTCCAGTCCTTCGCGGATGCCTTCCAGTCCCGCGGCCAGCGCCAGCGTCGCGGCCAGATACGGGTTCACCGCACCATCTGCATTGCGCGATTCGCAACGACCGCCGCCCGCCGGTACGCGCACGGAGTTGGTACGATTATTTGAGCCATAGGAGTTGAACACCGGCGCCCAGGAAAAGTAGCTCATGGCGCCCCGGCGCACCAGGCGTTTATAGCTGTTGACCGTGGGTGCGAACACTGCGCAGAGGGCGCGGCCATGCTTGAGTATGCCCGCGATGAACTGATAGCCCAACGGAGTGAGGCCGATGCCGCGCGGATCGTCCTTGGGGTCGCAGGCGAACAGGTTGCGGCCGCCGTTCAGGTCGTAAAGCGACATGTTGAAGTGGGCACCGTTACCGGTCTTGTCGGCGAATGGCTTGGGCATCATCGTGGCGAGCAAGCCTTCTTCCCTGGCGTAATGCTTGGCCATGTAACGGAAGAAGGTGAGACGGTCGCAGGTGGTGAGTGCGTCGGCATAGTTGAAGTCGAACTCGAACTGGCCGTTGGCATCCTCATGGTCGAAGGAGTACAGGTCCCAGCCGAGGCCGTTGATGGCGGTGGCCATCTTGTCCAGCCAGTCGAAACTGTTGGTAAAGCCGCGCACGTCGTAGCAGGCCTTGGCGAGCTTATCCTCGGCATCCGGCACCGAGAGGCTTCCATTTTCGTCCTGGCGCAACAGGAAGATTTCGCACTCGATTCCCAGATTCATGCCGTACCCCATCTTGGCCGCGGCAGCCAGCTGGTTTTGCAGCGCGACACGGGTGTTCAGCGGATAAGGCTTGCCCTGGAAATGATTGTCCGCCGGGATCCAGGCGATCTTCGGCTCCCAGGGTAGCTGGATCAGGCGGCTGAAATCGGGCACCGAGGTGATCTCGTCGTCGTTGGGAGCCTGGCCCAGACCGTCAAGGGCGTAACCGGTGTAACGCTCCGAACCGTTGGCCATTTGCTTCAGGTGAGCTATGGGCACCACCTTGGCCTTGGGTACGCCATGGATATCTACATAAGCACCGATGCAGTACTTCACGCCCTTGTCGGACAGTTCTTTCTGGAGGCGGGAAACTTCTTCGTTCGAGAGCATTGCGGTTCCTTTGTGTTAGTTGCGGTTGTGATGAAAAAATACGTCAGGCGCGATCGCCGAAATTCGAGTCGTAGGAATGATTCAGCGGCGGCTCCTCTGAGAGTCCTCGCAGGATCAGCGCACTCAGGTCTTCCACCAGCCAGTCGAAGCCGACACGGCCTTTGCCGGCGTCAGCCAGGCTGGGCGTACCGGTGACGCCGTTGAGACTGGTGCGATTGACCGGATGGGCAAAGATGCAACCGCCGGTGCGATCGTGGTCGTCGGCATCAGCGCACCGGTCGGGGCGGACCGCATCCGGGGCAATGGACAGCATCAGGGAAGTTTCGGCGTCGTTGGCGTGCCAGTCGTCGGCATCGGCGAAATGGAAATGACGCACGCGCTCGCTGATGGTGGCGGTATTCAGCACGGCAACCATCAA
>JADGNT010000712.1 GCA_017883345.1 Candidatus Solibacter sp.
GGCACTGGTATGCATCGCGGGCCTGTTTGCCTGGCGTTTTGCGCCTTCGGCGTTACGCTGGGGACGGGCGGGTGTGATCATCCGCCATCCCAACAAGGTGTCCCCCACCAAGGCCGGCGATCGCCTCGCGCGGAACATCGCACCCTTGGCCACCGTGACCGTCTCCTCCGCAGACACCTCCCGCGGCCAAACCGGCGCGGGTGTGGCGGACGGCCAGCCCGACGCCAGCGAATGGAGCAGCGCGGGCGAAGGCGCGGGCGCGTGGATCACCCTGACTTGGGATCTGCCCGCAACCGTCTCCGAGATCGACCTCTATGACCGGCCCGACCCCGTCGACAACGTGCTCTCTGGCACCCTGACCTTCGAAGATGGCAGCGTGATCGTAGTGCACGCCTTGCCCGCCGGCGGCGCCCCCGAACGCGTCATCTTCGCGCCGAAAGCCATCCACTCCGTCACCTTCCGCATCGATCAGGCCCAGGGCCGCAATGCCGGACTGGGTGAAATCATGGTCATCGGCACGCTGAACTGAGTATGCGTATCCCGCAACTCATCCGCCTCGGACCGCGGGCCACGCCTCGCCCGCGCATGCGGCCACCAAGAGCCCGGGCCCGGCGGGAACGTGTTTTTCGGCGTATCCCCGGGCGCTATGCGAAAATACAGGTTCAATGACTGAGTCACCACTCGACACTTTACCCGGGGCCACGGCGCAGATTTTGGCCGGGAAGATCCGCTCCCGGCGCGCCCGCGTCGGCGTCGTCGGACTGGGATACGTCGGACTTCCCCTGGCGGTGGAATTCGCCCGCGCCGGTTTCACGGTCACCGGCATCGATATCAGCCAAGAGAAGGTGCGGCGCGTCAACGCGGGGGATTCCTATATCGGAGATATTCCCAGCGCCACCCTGGCGCCGCTGGTGGAATCGGGCAGATTGCGCGCCACCACGGATTTCTCGGCCGTCCTCGAACTCGACACCATCAATATCTGCGTGCCCACCCCCCTGCGCAAAACCAAGGACCCGGATATGAGCTTCATCGTGTCCTCCTGCGCGGAGGTCGTGCGCTACTTCCATGCCGGCATGCTGGTGATTCTCGAATCCACCACCTATCCGGGGACCACCGACGAACTGGTGCTGCCCATGCTGGCCAAGAGCGCACTCCAAGTGGGACACGATTTCTACCTCTGCTTCTCGCCCGAGCGCGTGGACCCGGGCAATCCCAACTACCAGACCGCCAACATTCCCAAGGTGGTGGGCGGCTGCACCCCGGCTTGCACGGAGATGGGACGCCTGTTCTATGCGCAGGCGCTCGCACACGTGGTGCCGGTCAGCTCCACCCAGGTGGCGGAGATGGTCAAACTGTTGGAGAACACGTTCCGCATGATCAACATCGGGTTGGTCAACGAGATGGCCCTGATGTGCGACCGCATGCGCATCGATGTCTGGGAAGTGATCGACGCCGCGGCCACCAAGCCCTTTGGATTTATGCCGTTCTATCCGGGCCCCGGGCTCGGCGGGCACTGCATCCCGATCGACCCGTTTTACCTGTCCTGGAAGACCAAACAGGCCGGCATCGAGGCGCGCTTCATCGAACTGGCGGGCTACATCAACGGGCAGATGCCGCAATTTGTCGCGGATAAGGTACAGAACGCGCTCAACGACGACGCCAAACCGGTGAAGGGCTCGAAAATCCACGTCATGGGCGTGGCTTACAAGCGCGATATCGACGACCTGCGGGAATCTCCCGCGCTGGACGTGATGATGCTGCTCCAGCGCCGCGGCGGCATCCTTTCCTACAGCGACCCGCACGTCCCACGGCTTCACCTGGAGGGGGTGGACCTGGAGTCCTTGCCCGAATCCGCCGCGGCCGACGCCGATTGCGTGGTGATCGTCACCGATCACGCCGCCTTCGACTATCCGGGGCTGGTGGAGCGCTCCCGCCTGATCGTGGATACGCGCAACGCGCTCAAGGGTGTAAACTCAACTAAAATCGTCCGTTTGTAACATTTTGTGGATTTACACTGTAGCTCCAAAGATACACCTGTCACCCGGTTGACAACGGTCTCGAAACCCCGCACTCTATAGATGAAGGATTAGCGAGGTGGTTATGAATCCGGTTTGGAAAGCATCTCTCTCCGTGGCAGTCCTCGCGCTCGGTGCTCTTCCCGCACTTGCGCAACCCGTGATTTCCGCCAAGAGCGGCGTGGTTTCCTACGTCATCGGCAAGGTGATGGTGGGCGACGAGGTCGTCAAGCCGTCGGAAACCAAATACACCGAGGTCAAGGAGAATGCCGTCCTGCGCACCGAAGACGGACGCGCGGAAGTCCTGCTGACCTTGGGCGCCATCCTGCGTACCGGCGACAACTCCAGCTTCAAAATGCTGACCAACCGCCTGATCGACACGCGGGTGGAACTGCTCACCGGCACCCATATCGTCGAGGTGGCGGAGATCCAGAAGGACAACAACCTGACCCTGGTCGCCAAGGATGCGACGGTGGTGATCACCAAGCGCGGGCTGTATCGCTTCGATGTCGACCAGTCCCGCATCAAGGTGTTCGAAGGCGTGTTGGGCGTCACCGTGAACGGCCAGAGCACCCTGGTGGGTGCGGGCAAGGCGATGGATACGGCCACGGCGAGCGTGGAGAAGTTTGACAAGGAAGCCACGGATGCGCTGGACCACTGGGCCAGGGGCCGTGCCCAACTGATCGCCATGGCCAACGCCTCTTCCGCCAAGCAAGTGCACGATTACGGTTGCGCTCCGAACAGCAACTTCGCGGCGATTAACAACGGCGTATCCACCAGTCCCTGCTACAACCCCTGCAATAGCTGGCGCTACAACCCGTGGTACGGTCTGATCACCTATATCCCGTGCGGGGCCAACATCTATAGCCCTTACGGCTACCGTTACTGGAGCCCGTACAACGTGATGCGGGTCTATTACACGCCCCCACCCATCTACAACAACGGCGGCGGCGGCGGATTTGGCGGCAACAGCGGCAGCTACGCGGGGATCTCGCAGACCTCGAGCGGCTACTCGGGCGCCATGTCGACCTCCTCCAGTTCCGTCTCCTCCTCGACGGCGGCGGTGTCATCCGGCACCAGCACTTCTTCGTCGGCGGGCAGTTCTTCCAGTGGACACGGCTCGTCCGGCGGCGGCGGCGGACACAAATAAGCTCTAGCGGCGCGAGTGCCCTTGCCAGCAAATCGGCCTGTCCCCGACCGGGGGACAGGCCGATGCTGTTTTATGGGGAACCCGGGAACAGACCTGCCTCTCCACGCGCCGCAAAAACGGCGGCTTGGGCGAAAAACCACCGCGGGGAGTGGGCTCCGAACCCGGGGACAGACAGGACTGGCAGCGAATTTCCGGCAAAATGCGCCGGAAATCCATGCCAGTCTT
>JADGNT010000713.1 GCA_017883345.1 Candidatus Solibacter sp.
ATGGCAGTCCACATCCCGGCCTTCCCGTCCTCATTTTTGATATTCGGCACTTCGCCGCTGATCACACTGAGCGCCAGCAGATCGGTCGCCCAGGCGCGTGCCGGCTTGTACATTTCATAGAACGCCCGTTGTGCGGTCACGGCCTCCGGGGCCTTGGCAGGCTCCTTCTTCGCTTCAGTCTCAACCTTCGCCGCTGTTGTCGGAGCTTCCGAACAAGCCGACAGCACAAGAGTGGCAACCATGACAGTTACGGTTAACAGAACCTTTTTATTCATAAACACCACCCCCATAGTACCCCCGCGCTGCTTCCTGCGTGGTGCATGCCGGTCGCCGCGCCGCTGTCGCCCCTACGCGGCAGCCGGCGCGTCCTGGAAGAGTGCCCGACAATCCGCGCGGAATGTTAGGGGAAGCGTGGCTCCAGGCGTCCCCTAATGGGGGTGAGCCCCGCCTCTATCCCACCGTCTTCCCCGAAAACGTCACGTAGGGGAACACTTCCGGAATGTGCGAATCGTAGTGCCCGTGGCGATTCCACGTCCAGCCAACGCATGGGTCCAGCACTTCGCGGTTGCGTCCCAGTTTCTCGAACCGCGAACAATCGATGCGCCACACATCGCCATCCCGCGGCGGCAACGCCCGTCCCTCCGCGAGATCCGCCATCCCGCGCCACGGGAAGGCCAGTTCCACCGTCCATCCACGGTCGGTATTGGTGCGGCTGTTGACCACGCCGTCCACGTGGACCGCGGTGCGCAATCCCGGGAAGTCCCAGTCCAGGAACCCCCAGCGCTCGCCGCGCGGGTGAACGTGTCCGCCTACGCCCGCGAGCACCATGGTGCGCTCGGTGGCCGGGTCGAACTCGGGCCGCCCATAGTACGGCGACCCCGGCTGGAGAATGTCCTTCCAGATCCAAAACACCTCGTACGCCGTATTCAGGGCGTTGACTTCGAATTCGTAGTACGCGGCATTGCCGCCGTCATTGCCGCCGCCAATGAAGACCTCGACATCGTTTTCTTCCCAGATCTTCGAATCGCGCGTCGTCATCGTGCCCCAGACATCCGTCTCCTCCACCCAGAAACCGAAGTACAGATAGTCGTCGTCCCAGAGCAGCGCCACACGCGTATCGAACCAGGCGGGCTCGCCGGTAACGATGTCCACGAACGGCGCCGATTTCGGCGCAAGCCGCCAGGAAGCTTCGTCGAGCTTGCCATCGACGGTGATCGGGCCGGCGGCACGGTGACACGTGTAGCGGGCGGGCTCTAAATTCAGGGGCGCGAGAGGACGGTACATGACGCTACCATATTACCCATGGAAGTCACGATGGGCTTACCAACAGATCCGCTGCTCGCCTGGCGCCAGGAATTCCCCATCCTGTCCAGCACCACCTACATGATCAGCCACTCCCTCGGCGCCATGCCCGAGCGCACGCGGGCGCGCATGCGGGAGTTCACCGACACCTGGGCCACCCGCGGCATACGCGCCTGGGAAGAGGGCTGGTGGATGATGCCCATCACGGTGGGCAACCTGGTGGGCAGCATTATCGGCGCGGGCGAGGGTGAGGTGGTGATGCAGCAGAACGTCTCCATCTGCCAGAACGTGGTGACGTCGTGCTTCGATTGGCGCGCGCGGCGCAACAAGCTGGTCACCGACGGGCTCAATTTCCCCTCCAACAATTACATCTATCATGCGCTGGAGCGCAGCGGCGCGCGCGTCGTTACCGTGGATTCCCCCGACGGGTTCACCCTGCCGGTGGAACTGATTCTGGACGCGATCGATGAGGAAACCGCGCTCGTCTCGGTCTCGCACGTGGCGTTCCGCAGTTCCTACGTGCAGGACCTGGCGGCCATCACCCGGCGCGCGCACGCCGTGGGCGCCATGGTGCTGGCGGACCTTTACCAATCGGCCGGCACGCTGCCCGTCAACGTCCGCGAACTGGGCGTCGATTTCGCCACCGGTGGAAGCGTCAAGTGGCTCTGCGGCGGTCCGGGCGCCGGATACCTCTACGTGCGGCGCGATCTTTGGAGCCAGCTCACCCCCGCCGCCACCGGGTGGAGCGCGCACGAAGAACCGTTCGCTTTCGAAGGCGGCGCCATGCGCTACGCCGACAGCGCGTTCCGCTTCCTCAACGGCACGCCCAACATTCCGGCGCTGTACGCGGCGCGCTCGGGCTATGAGATCGTCAACCAGATCGGCGTGCCGGCGATTCGCCAGAAATCCGTGCGCCAGACCACCCGCCTCATCGAGCTCGCCGAGGATGCCGGTTTCCCGGTGAACACCTGCCGCAATTCGGCGCAGCGCGGCGGCGTGGTCGTGCTGGACGTGCCGGACGGGAAGGTGGTCACGCGCGAACTGGCGCGCCGCCAGATCCTGGTGGATTACCGCCCGCGGGCGGGCATTCGCGTGGCGCCGCATTTTTATACCACGGACGAAGAATTGGAATACACCGTTAGCGAGATCCGCTCCATCGTGAGCGCCGGAGTGAACGCATGAATAGCCAACGCATGAATAGCCAACGCATGAAGAAGGTTCTATTGGTCATCGCCCTGACGCTGCCGTTGGGCGCGCAGGTCAAGATCGCGCAGCAGGGCAAGGAGAAGATCTCGGTAGAGATCGACGGCAAACCCTTCACCGATTTCTACGTCGGTCCCGAGACCGCCAAACCGTATCTGCATCCGCTGCGCACGGCGGATGGCAAAGTGGTGACCCGCGGCTTCCCCATGGTCACCGATATCCCCGGCGAAGCCCACGATCATCCGCACCACCGCGGCCTGTGGTTCACCCACGGCGACGTCAACGGCTACGACTTCTGGGCCAACGAAGAGTCGCAGCCGGGCGCCGGGAAGGGAAAAGGCAGGGTCGTGCTCGAGAGGGTGGACAAGTTCGCCACCGGCAAAAAATCGGGGACCGTGTCTGCCAGCTTCGCGTGGAAGATCCCCAGCGGGGAGACGCTGCTCATCGAAAGCCGCAAAATGACCTTCTACTCGGACCCGCAACTGCGCACCATCGATTTCGATATCACCCTTTCTCCGCAGCAGGAAGTGCGGTTCGGCGATACCAAGGAAGGCATGTTCGCCATGCGCGTGGCGGCGGCGCTCGAAGAGGACCAGCCCAAGGACATCGCCGAGCCCAAACGCACCGGCAAGATCGTCAACGCCCAGAACAAGTCCAGCGAGAAGAACGTGTGGGGCAAGCGTTCGGAGTGGCTCGACTATTCGGGCCGGATCGACGGCGCGGCGGTGGGGATTGCGGTGTTCGATCACCCTTCGAACCCGCGATACCCGACGTACTGGCATGTGCGCGCCGCGGGCCTGCTCGCGTCGAACATTTTCGGCCTGCACGATTTCGAGCGCGACCCCTCGCGCGACGCCAGCCTCTCCATCCGCCCCGGCCAGCCG
>JADGNT010000714.1 GCA_017883345.1 Candidatus Solibacter sp.
CAGCCTGGCGTTCGACACCCTTGTGCGCCGCCACGGTTCTCACGATGGAGTTGAGGGTGCCGACGCGCAACGGATTGTGGTTGGGAACGGAGAGGCGTCTGTGCGGTGGATCGGCGTGTCGAAGAATGATGTGGCTCCCGTGTTGCTCGTCGAATTCGTATCCGGCCTTTCGGAATGCCTTGACTGCCTCGCTGCCAGAAACCACCGGCAGCTTCATCCGCCGGCAACCTCAATGACCTCTTCGAGAATGCTCGGAGGCAATGGATCACCGTGCTTGCGGAGGCTTTTCAGGTAACCTTCGATCGCCTCGCGGATGTTCTCGGTTGCTTCTACGCGCGTAAGGCCCTGGGAAACGCATCCAGGCAAAGCGGGGCAAGTTGCCACAAACACCCCGTCCTCGTCTGGTTCCAGATAAACGCGATACTTCATATGTTCCTAGAATACGTCATAAAGGCCAGCATGATAAACTTGAACTTACGGGCCACATCGTTGGCCGCCATCCTCTTTACGTAGCACCGCGGTTCCCGGGCGGCACAGGACGCCTGCAATCCCGCCTCGATCCGGCAAACGTGATTTCATGAAAACCAGCAATACAGCTATTCGCAATGTCGCCATCATCGCCCACGTGGACCATGGCAAGACCACGCTCGTGGACGCCATGCTCAACCAAAGCGGCATTTTCGGCTCGCACGAAGAGCATGTCGATCGCGTCATGGATTCCAACGAGCTGGAGCGCGAGCGCGGCATCACCATCCTCGCCAAGATCACCGGCATCCGTTATCACGGCGTCAAGATCAATATCGTCGATACGCCCGGCCACAGCGATTTCGGCGGGGAAGTCGAGCGCGCCCTGAAGGTGGTGGACGGCGTCATGCTGCTGGTGGACGCCAGCGAAGGCCCGCTGCCGCAGACCCGCTACGTCCTCTCGAAGGCGCTCGAAGCCAAGCTGCCGCCCATCGTCGTCATCAATAAGATCGACCGGCCGGACGCGCGCGTGCCGGAGGTTCTGGACGAAATCTACGATCTCTTCATCGATCTGGACGCCACCGAGAACCAGCTCGATTTTCCGGTCCTCTACACGGTCGCCAAGACCGGCGTGGCCAAGCGCACGCTCGACGATCCGTCGACCGACCTGCGCCCGCTGTTCGACGCCATCGTCGAGCACATTCCCGCGCCCGTGGGAGACCCCGAGGGCGTATTGCAGATGATTATCGCCAACCTGGATTACAGCGACTACCTCGGCCGGCTCGGCATTGGCCGCGTGTTCAACGGCACGCTGCGGTACGGCGATACCGTCGCCATCGCCAAGCGCGACGGCTCGATGCACACCACCCGCATTACCAAGCTCTACTCTTTTGAAGGCCTGAAGCGCGTGGACGAGACCGTCGGCGTCCCCGGCAACCTCCTGGCCATCGCCGGCGTGGAGGGCATTACCATCGGCGAGACCGTGACCAGCGCGGAAACGCCCATGCCGCTGCCGCAGATCCAGATCGACGAGCCGACCATCGCCATGGCCTTCACCATCAACACAGGCCCCTTCTCGGGCCGGGAAGGCCAATGGGTGACGTCGCGCAATCTGCGCGAACGGCTCGATAAGGAGCTGCTGACGAACGTCTCCATCCGCGTGGAAGAACTCGGTCACGACACGTTCAAGGTAATGGGCCGCGGCGAGCTGCAACTCGCCATTCTCATCGAGATGATGCGCCGCGAAGGGTACGAGCTGATGGCCGGCAAGCCCGAGATCATCACCCGGACGGTCAACGGGAAGCTCGAAGAGCCCCTCGAAATCCTCATCATCGACTGCCCGGAGGCCTTCCTCGGCGTGACGATCGAAAAGCTCGGCCAGCGCAAGGGCAAGATGACCAAGATGGTGAACCACGGCTCCGGCCGGGTGCGCCTGGAATTCCACGTGCCGTCGCGCGGCTTGATCGGGTTGCGCAGCGAGATCCTCACCGACACGCGCGGCACCGCCATCATGAACTCGCTGTTCCTCGGCCACATCGCCTGGCAGGGCGACATCGCGACGCGCCCGACCGGCTCGCTGGTGGCCGACCGCGCCGGCAGGGCCACCGGCTACGCCATCTTCAACCTCCAGGAGCGCGGCGAGATCTTCATCAGCCCGGGCACGGAAGTCTATGAAGGCATGATTGTGGGCGAGAACGCGCGCGACGCCGACCTCGACATCAACATCGTCAAGGAAAAGAAGCTGACCAACATGCGCGCCTCCACCGCCGACGAAGCGATCCGCCTGGTGCCGCCGCGCATTCTGAACCTGGAGCAGGCCATCGAGTTCATCCGCGACGACGAATACGTGGAAGTGACGCCGCTATCGATCCGGCTCAGGAAGAAGGTCCTGAAATCGAATCAGCGGCACTCGGGGCGCAACTGAACGTTGGCCGGCGCCGCTGCGTAATTGGCAATTTTTGCCAGTCCTGCTAACCCAACTTTCGCACTTGGGCGCACATTCCGCCGGGAAGTCGTTTGTTTTCAGCGGGCGATTTGCCTAGGTCTGCACTACATTTTGAGTTGAGGCATGGCGGCGGCCGGAGCGCTGATGAGGCGCGGCGGCGGTTGTTGGGGGAGCACGAGCCGGAGTTGGTGCAGCAGCAACGCCACGTCCGCGTCCGGCTCGGTGTAACGAGGCATCACCAGATGGCGCCCATCGGTAGTCGGCAGGCAGACGTCGAGTGCCTGGATGGCCGCGAGTTTCTCCAATACGGCTCTGGGACTCAGTCCGGGCGCATGCACTTGCAAGCGGTGCTTCAGCGTCGCCATCAAACAGTACGCCAGAAAGGCTACCAGGATATGCGCCTCGACACGATGCTCCAACTGATGGTAAATCGGCCGAATGCCCAGGTCGCTTTTCAGGCACTTGAACGCCGCTTCGACCTGCACCAACTGCATGTAGCGATCCCATAGCACCGCCGGATCTTCCGCCACCAGATTCGTGCGCAGCAGATAGTGCCCGTCGCGCCGTTGCGCTTCCCGTAACTTGACCTTGTTGAGTTGGAAAGTGAACGTCTGGCGCGTCACCGCTTGGCGGGCCGGTGGCAACTGGATCTTCACGTATCCGAATGCCCGGCCGGCTTCGGTTTTCGCGGCGCCCACCCGCATCAGTAACTGGTCCCGCTTGGGACAACTCCGCCGCATGGCGCGCAGCTTCCACAGCAGCCGCGCCAGCTTCTTGCGCCGGATCGCGATCTCCTTCGCCTGCCGGCCTGCGCTCTTGGCCAGCACGTACAACTCGCCGTCCTGGCTGAAGAGCTTCACTTCCACCGAGTCGCGCACCTTGCGCCACGGCAGTTCGAGCCACTGCTTTTCGTACTTGGCCACGCGCCCGCGCGGCGTGCCCACCAGATAGAACATCTCCCGCCCACAGGTGCGCAT
>JADGNT010000715.1 GCA_017883345.1 Candidatus Solibacter sp.
GCGCGCGAGCCGCCTTCGATCGACATGTTGCAGACCGTCATGCGCTCATCCATGCCGAGCGCACGGATTGTGCTGCCGGTGTATTCGAAGACGCTGCCGGTGCCGCCGCCGATGCCGATGCGGGCGATCAGCGCGAGGATGATGTCCTTGGCGGAGACGCCCGCGCCGAGGCGGCCTTCCACCCGCACCTGGAAGGTCTTCGACTGGCGCTGCAGCACGCACTGCGTGGCCAGCACCTGCTCGACTTCGCTGGTGCCGATGCCGAAAGCCAGCGCGCCGAACGCGCCGTGGGTGGCGGTGTGGCTGTCGCCGCAGACCACGGTCATGCCGGGCTGGGTGAGTCCCAGTTCGGGGCCGATCACGTGGACGATGCCCTGCTGGCTGCTGTGCACGCCGAGGCAGCGTATGCCGAACTCGGTGCAGTTGGTTTCGAGCTGATCGAGCTGTTTCAGCGCGATCTTATCGAGGATGGGCAGCGAGCGGTCCGACGTCGGAATGCTGTGGTCGGCGGTGGCGATGGTGAGATCGGGACGCCGCACCTTGAGGCCGCGCTCGCGCAGGCCCTGGAAGGCCTGGGGAGACGTCACCTCGTGGACCAGGTGCAGGTCGATGAACAACAGGGTGGGAGCGCCGGGGCGCTCGTGGACTACGTGGGAGTCCCAGAGTTTTTCGATGATGGTGCGTGGCATAAGGACCGTCTAGGGAAATCGGTTGAGCGCGGAACCGGTAAGTCCCGCGCTCAACCGATTGCGGCGCATACTGCCAGGCCAACCTGTTCGGTGGTGGCAGGCGCGCCGGAAGGCCGCAAGTCCGCTGTGACGTGGCGGCTTTCGAGGACCGCTTCGATGGCAGTTTCCACCGCGGCGGCTTCCTCCTTCAAACCAAAACTGTAGGCCATCATGGCGCCCACCGAACCGATGGCGCCCAGCGGATTGGCCTTATTCTGCCCGGCGATATCGGGGGCGGAGCCGTGTACCGGCTCGTAGAGCCCGACCCAGGCGCCGGAGGGGCGCCGATCGCCGATAGAGGCCGAGGGCAGCATGCCGATGGAGCCCGCCAGCACCGCGCCTTCGTCGCTCAGGATATCGCCGAACATATTTTCGGTCAGCACGATATCGAAGCGCTTGGGGTTGAGGATGAGCTGCATGGCGCAGTTATCCACCAGCATGTGGTCGAGTTCCACATCGGGATAATCCTTGCCCATTTCGGTCACCACCTGGCGCCAGAGTTGCGAATTCTCCAGCACGTTGGACTTGTCCACCGAGGTGACTTTCTTGCGGCGCGCGCGCGCCAGGTGGAAGGCCATGCGGGAAACACGCTCGATTTCCGAGCGCGTGTAAGTCATGGTATTGACCGCCCGCATCTCCGCTCCGTCGCCGGTGATTCCGCGCGGAGTTCCGTAATAGATCCCGCCCGTCAGTTCGCGGACGATGATCATGTCGGTGCCTTCCACCAGGTGGTTCTTCAGGGGCGAAGAATCCAGTTGCGACGCATACGCGCGAACCGGGCGTAAATTTGCATAAACGCCCAGAGCCTGGCGAATCCCGAGGAGGCCCTTTTCGGGCCGCTTCTCGGGAGGTGCATTATCGAATTCCGGGAGGCCGACCGCGCCCATCAGGGTAGCGTCGGCGGCGGCGGCGAGTTGCGCCGTTGCCTCGGGGAACGGGGTGCCGGTTTGATGAATGGCGATGCCGCCCAGCAGCCCCTCCGTAATATTCAAAGCATGATTCCATTTGGCCGCCACGTGGCGCAGCACGCGCACCGCCTCGCGGGTTACTTCCGTGCCGATGCCATCACCTGGGAGAACCAGAACGTTGAGATTCATTAGTCTGCCGCCACCGCCTGGGCTTTCCGGCCCTCCAGGATGAGGCGGACGATCTCTTCGTCCATGAGCCCCTTCTTGCGGTGGTCCGCTACCGCCGTGAAGCGGTGGTACAACTCGTCGAGCTCCTGCTTGGAAAGGTCGAAGCCCGCCCTCTGCGCGCGTTCATTGAGCGCGTGGCGTCCGCTGTGCTTGCCAAGCACCAGCCTGCCCTCGGGCACGCCCACGGTGCGCGGGTCGATGATCTCGTAGGTGGTTTTTTCCTTAAGGTAGCCATCCTGGTGGATGCCGGCCTCGTGCGCGAAGGCGTTGCGGCCCACGATCGCCTTGTTGGGTTGCGGCCCGAAGGTGATGATGGAAGTCAACAGCTCGCTGGCCGAGAACAGGTGCTCGGTATGGATGCCGGTGTGGTACGGGTAGCTATCGGCGCGGGTCTTGAGGATCATGACGATCTCTTCGAGCGAGCAGTTGCCGGCGCGTTCGCCGATGCCGTTGATGGTGCACTCGATCTGCCGCGCGCCGGCCTCGATGGCGGCCAGCGAGTTGGCGACGGCCAGGCCCAGATCGTCGTGGCAGTGCACGCTGACGATGGCGCAATCGCCGAGCGCAGTAGCGATTTGGCCGATCAGCGCGCCATATTCCTTGGGGGTGGAATAGCCCACAGTGTCGGGGATATTGACCGTGCGGGCGCCGGCGGCGACCACGGCCTTGGAGATCTTTTCCAGAAAGTCGGGTTCGGTGCGCGCGCCGTCCTCGGCGGAGAACTCGACGTCATCCACGTGAGTGCGCGCCAACTCGACGGCGGCGACGGCTTCATCGAGCACCTGCTGCTGGGTTTTCTTGAGCTTGTACTTGAGGTGAATCGGGCTGGTGGCGATGAAGGTGTGGATGCGCGGGCGTTTGGCGTGCTCCAGACTCTTGGCGGCGCGCTCCACGTCCAGCGTGCAGCAGCGGGCCAGCGCGGCCACTTGCGCCCAGGGGAACTCCCGGCTCACGGCATCGACGGCTTGGAAATCGCCCTCGCTGGCGATGGGGAAGCCGGCTTCCAGGATGTCCGCTCCCAGTTCCACCAGTTTCCGTGCCATCTTCAGCTTCTCGGGCACGGTCATGCTGCAACCCGGCGATTGTTCGCCGTCGCGCAGGGTCGTATCGAAAATGTATACGCGGTCGCTCACAAGAGCATTATCGCTATCCTGCGTTCGATTTAGCAAATTTATAATATTAGCGGTCCATATTAGCAAGTGTTATATTCAGAGAGCGACCTATGGAACTTCATTCCCTGCAAGTATTTCTCGCCGTCGCGACCGAGAAGAGCTTCTCCCGGGCGGCGGGCAAATTGTTGCGCACGCAGCCGGCGATTTCGCTTTCCTTGCAGCGGCTGGAGCAGGAACTGGGGGAGAAACTGATCGACCGGTCGGGCAAGGACCTGATTCTGACCGACGCCGGGCGTACCGTGCTGGAGTACGCGCGGCGCTTCCAGAGCCTGCACCAGGAGATGGACAACTCGATCGCCGAACTGCGCGATAATTCGGCGGGGCGGCTGACCATCGGCGCCAACGAATCG
>JADGNT010000716.1 GCA_017883345.1 Candidatus Solibacter sp.
GGAATCGGTGGGCAGCGCCGCCATGTGCTGTTCAATGGCATAGCCTTCGGGAGCTTTGAACTTGTCCATTTCCGGTCCCAGTTTCAGGATGGCGTAGACGGGGCTTTCCATGGCTCCGGCTACATCGCCGGTCACATAAGTCACCGGCATGAGGTTCTTGTGGTAGATGCTCTTTTCTTCGACGGCCTGCGTGACCTTGACCAACTCGCGGAGCGCCACCAGGCGGCCCGCGCGGCCAGTGACATTCAGATTCTGAATGCGGTCCACATCGGAGCGGCTGGCGCGGTCCAGCCGGACCATCAGCGGCACGTCTTCCTTGGCGGAATCGACGTGCAGCAACCCGGCCTGATACCCGGCGGACGCCACCTGCACGGAGCGCGCGATATCGTCTTCGGAGATGCCGTTCAGCGCGGCCTTCTCTTTGTCCACCAACAGGCGGTACTTCGGCTGGTCATCCTCCACATACCAGTCCACATCTACCACACCATCGGTTCGCTTCCATAGATCGCGAATCTGTTGGGCGATGCGTATGCGGCCCTCTTGCACCGGCCCGTAGACCTCAGCCACGAGCGTCTGAAGGACGGGCGGACCGGGCGGCACCTCCGCCACCTTGATGCGCGCCCCAAAGCGATTGGCGATGGGCAGCAGGCGAGTGCGCACCTGTTTGGCGATCTCGTGGCTTTGCAGTTTGCGATCTCCCTTGCCGAGCAGGTTCACCTGGATATCGGCTACGTTCGACCCGTGGCGGAGATAGTAATGCCGCACCAGGCCGTTGAAGTTGAACGGGGATGCCGTGCCCACATAAGTCTGGAGATTGACCACCTCCGGTTGGCCCAGCGTCGCTGTGGCGAGCTCGCCGGCAACCCGGGCGGTTTCTTCGAGCGTGGTGCCGTTGGGCATGTCCACGATCACTTGAAATTCGCTCTTGTTGTCGAAGGGCAGCATCTTGACCTTGACGAACTCGAAGTAGAACAGCGAACAGGACGCGAGCAGCAGGACCACGACGCCGCCAAGGAATCCCCAGCGCAGCGGCGCCCGGTGCAGGATTGCTCCCATCACGCGCCGGTAGAGTCTGGTGACGAAATCCTCCCGTTCGCCGTGCGAAGCTTCGTCCGAAGGCTTCAGAATGCGCACTGCGGCCCAAGGTGTCACAATCAACGCGACCAGCAGCGAAAAGACCATGGCCGCGCTGGCGCCGATGGGGATCGGCCGCATGTACGGCCCCATCAGCCCGCCCACAAACGCCATCGGCAGGATCGCGGCAACCACGGTGAGGGTCGCCAGAATTGTGGGATTGCCTACCTCGTCGACGGCCTCGATAGCCACTTCGTAGGGCGGGCGGGCGCGGTTCGCCGGCATACGCCAGTGACGGACAATATTTTCCACGATTACAATGGCGTCGTCCACCAGAATGCCAATCGAAAAGATCAGGGCGAAGAGCGTGATCCGGTTCAGCGTGTAGCCGTACAGGTAGAACACGGCAAGCGTGAGCGCCAGCGTTACCGGGATGGCCAGGAACACGATCAGCGACTCGCGTATCCCTAGCGTGATGGCGATCAGGAGGCTGACCGAGATGACGGCGATCAGCATGTGCAGCAGCAGTTCGTTCGATTTTTCGGCGGCGGTTTCGCCATACTGCCGGGTGATGGCTAGCTGGACGTCCGAAGGGATCACTACGCCCTTCAGCGGCTCGATGCGGCGCAGCACATTGCCGGCGACTTCGACCGCATTCGTGCCCTTGCGTTTGGCAATCGAAATCGTCACTGCGGGCAGAGATTCCCTCGACGCGGCATTCACCATGCGCACGTACTCGGTGGGTTCGGCGCCGCCATCGGTGACTTCCGCCACGTTGCGCACGAACACCGGCTTATCGCCCGCGACTCCAACCACGACATTGCGAACGTCTTCGGAAGTGCGCAGGAACTCGCCGGTTTCCAAAAGGTATTCGCGATTTCCCGAGTCGAACTGGCCCGAGGGCAGGCGTCGATTGGAAAGCCCGAGCGCGAGCGCAACCTGCAACGGCGACATTTGATAGCCCGCCAGCTTTGCCGCGTCCAGCACGATGCGCACTTCGCGCCGCTGCCCGCCGGTCAGGGTAACGGCGGAGACATCCGGCACTTGTTTGATGGTGTCATCGAGTTGGGCCGCGATGCGCCGCAAATCGAAATCGTTGTACCGGCGGCTGGAGAGCGTGAGGGCGAGAATCGGCACATCGTCGATGGAACGCGGCTTCACCAAAGGCTGCGAAGCGCCCGGCGGGATCAGGTCGAAATTGGCGAACAGCTTCTGGTTCAGCCGGACAATGCTCTTCTCTTCATCCTGGCCCACATAGAAGCGCACGATCGCCATCGACATCCCCGGGCTGGAGGTGGAGTAGATGTACTCCACGCCCGGGATCTCCCAGAGGAGCTTTTCCATGGGCTTGGTGACCCGCTCCTCCACCTCATGCGCCGAAGCGCCGGGCATTTGCACGAACACGTCGATCATCGGCACGATGATCTGCGGCTCCTCCTCGCGCGGCAGCTTCCACACGGCAAACGCTCCCGTGAGTAGCGCGGCACAGATTAGAAGAGGCGTCAGTTTGGAGGAGATCCACGCCTGAGCGAATCGCCCCGCGGGACCCAGGTGGCGCGGTTCGCTCATTGCCGGACCTCAACCCTGGCGCCATCCTGCAACCCCACGGGCAACGGCAGCACCACCTTTTCTCCCGCGTTCAGGCCGGACAGAACTTCCACCGCGTCCCCGGTGCGCCGTCCCGTGGTGACCAGCCTGGTATGGGCTACGCCGTCCTCGACCACAAATACCGATTGCAACTGGCCGCGCTCCATTAGGGCGGCAAGCGGGACGGCCACCACCTTTTGCATGCCGAGCGGGAAGATGGCCCGCCCAAACATGCCGGTGCGCAACTGCGGCGTCGCGGGAAGGTCGAGCTTCACGATATAGGTGCGCGATGCGGAGTCCACCGAGGGAACGATCTCGGAAACGCGCGCATTCAGTTTGCGGTGGTTGTCCCCGGTCGCCGCGTCGATCACAACTTCCACCGCTTGGCCCACGCGCACGTTGGCCAGTTTCGATTCGTCCACCGACGCTTCCAGGCGGTAGAGGCCATCCTGCTCGATGGTGAGCAGCGGCGCGCCCGGCGTGGCCAGATTACCCGGCTCTGCCGTCCTGGTAATCACCACCCCGGAGAAAGGCGCGGCCAGCTTGGCGTAATCGCGCATGATTCCGGCGGCGCGAATTTCCTGCTCTACCACCGCCATTTTGGAATTGATTTGCGTGCGCCGGGAGCGCACCATGTCGTAATTTGCCTGAGCTGCCTTGAGCCGTGCCGAGGCTTCATCCAACTCCTGATTGGAAATCGATTTCTTGGCCGCCAGTTCT
>JADGNT010000717.1 GCA_017883345.1 Candidatus Solibacter sp.
ATTTAAGAGTTTCGCGAGAAAAAGCTTTCTGCTCTTGTGCTACCACCCGTCTGTAGGCGGGTCCGGCCGAGGGTGAGGCCCCGAGGTTAACCAGGATTTACTCCTGGTTTGAACATGGGCCTGTCCATAAAAGCAAGGTAATCCTCGCAGTTGCGACCTGTAGTTTGTAGATTTTCCGGGATTCGCGTGCGGAACATCGTTGCGAATGCTGGTCGTAGTGGGTTGCTCCACACATATTTTTGATTTACTTCGCGAAGAGGAAATCGTGCCAACGTTTAATCAACTTGTGCGTAATGGGCGGAAACCGCCACGCTGGAAGACTTCGAGCCCGGCGCTGGAAAGCTGCCCGCAAAAGCGTGGAGTTTGTACGCGTGTCTACACTTCGACTCCCAAGAAGCCGAATTCGGCGTTGCGGAAAGTGGCGCGCGTGCGCCTCACCAACGGGATCGAAGTGACCACCTACATCCCTGGAGTCGGACACAACCTGCAGGAGCACTCGATCGTGCTCATCCGCGGGGGCCGTGTGAAGGATCTTCCGGGCGTGCGTTATCACGTGATCCGCGGCGCGCTGGATACCGCCGGCGTGGCCAATCGCAAACAGAGCCGTTCGAAGTACGGGGCCAAAAGGCCTAAGAGTTAGGCGCCAAAATCGTAGGTTAAAGTTTATGCCACGCAGACGAAGAGCTGAAATTCGTGAAGTAGCGGCGGATGCGGTCTACAATTCCACCCTGGTCGAGAAGTTTGTGAACTCCTTGATGTGGCAGGGCAAGAAGAATACCGCACAGGGAATCTTCTACGCCGCCATGGAAAAGATCAAGGAACGCACCAGCGACGATCCGCTGAAGGCCTTCAAAAAGGCCGTCGAGAACGCCAAGCCGATGCTCGAAGTGAAGACGCGGCGCGTGGGCGGCGCCAACTACCAGGTGCCGATCGAAG
Source organism: Candidatus Solibacter sp. (assembly GCA_017883345.1). GTDB lineage: Bacteria > Acidobacteriota > Terriglobia > Bryobacterales > Bryobacteraceae > Solibacter. The sequence goes on from JADGNT010000717.1 coordinate 937, forward strand.
TGCCGCAGAACCGGCGGACTTCGCTGGCCATGCGCTGGATCATCACCAACGCCCGCACGCGTCCCGAAAAGGGCATGGCGGAAAAGCTGGCCAACGAACTGAACGACGCCGCCAATTTGCGCGGCGGAGCGATTAAGAAACGCGACGACGTCCACCGCATGGCCGAGGCCAACAAGGCCTTCGCGCACTACCGGTGGTAACCGGCACGGACTACAGGAGCTAATCGGAACTGCATGGCTAGAACCACCCCGCTCGAGAGGATGAGAAATATCGGCATCGCGGCGCATATCGATGCCGGTAAGACCACCACGACCGAGCGGATCTTGTACTACACGGGCAAGTCCCACAAGCTGGGCGAAGTTCATGAGGGCACCGCCGTCATGGACTGGATGGAGCAGGAACAGGAACGCGGCATCACGATCACATCGGCCGCGACCACCTGCGAGTGGCGCGACATCCAGATCAACATTATCGATACGCCCGGGCACGTCGATTTCACCGCCGAGGTGGAGCGCAGCCTGCGCGTGCTGGACGGCGCGGTGGCGGTATTCGACGCCGTGGCCGGCGTGCAGCCGCAATCGGAAACGGTTTGGCGGCAGGCGGACAAGTACTCGGTTCCGCGCATTTGCTTCATCAATAAGATGGATCGCGTGGGCGCCGATTTTTACCACTCGGTGCAGACGATCGTCGACCGGCTGAAGTGCCGTCCGGTGGCGATTCAGATTCCGATCGGCGCGGAAGAAAAATTCCTGGGCATCGTGGACCTGGTGGAGATGCGCGGAGTCATTTGGCACGACGAAACCCTGGGTTCGCAGTATGACGTGGTGGATATTCCGGACGACCTGAAAGAAAAGGCTAAGGAATACCGCGCGCTCATGATCGAGGCGATCAGCGAGCACGACGAAGCGCTGATGCACAAGTTCATCGAAGGCGAAGCCATTACCAACGATGAAATCCGCGCCGGCATCCGCAAGGCGACCATCGCCATGCATATCTTCCCGGTAATCTGCGGCACGGCTTTCAAGAACAAGGGTGTGCAGACCATGCTGGACGCGGTGGTGGATTACCTTCCCTCTCCGCTGGACGTTCCGGCCATCGAGGGCCACGACGTCGACGACCCCGAAAAGATCTTGTACCGCCACGCTTCCGACAGCGAGCCCTTCTCGGCGCTGGTGTTCAAGATCATGACCGACCCGTACGTCGGCCAACTGGCATTCTTCCGGGTTTACTCGGGCACGCTGAAGGCCGGCGAATTCGTATTCAATGTGGCCAAGAGCCGCAAAGAGCGCGTGGGGCGCCTCTTGCGCATGCACGCCAACAAGCGCGAAGAGATTCAGGAGATCGTCGCCGGCGACATCTGCGCCGCCGTCGGTTTGAGGACGGTGTCGACCGGCGATACGATCTGCGACGACGAGCACCCGATCGTGCTCGAAAACATCGATTTCCCGATGCCGGTGATTCAACTGGCGGTCGAGCCGAAGACCAAGGCCGACCAGGAAAAGATGGGCCTGGCGATTCAAAAGCTGGCGCAGGAAGATCCCACCTTCCGCGTCAATACGGATCCGGAAACCGGCCAGACCATCCTTTCCGGGATGGGCGAACTTCACCTGGAAATCATCGTGGACCGCATGATGCGGGAGTTCGGTGTCGGCGCCAACGTCGGCAAGCCGCAGGTGGCGTATCGCGAGACCATTCGCAAGCATGCCGAAGCCGAAGGCCGCCACATCAAGCAGACCGGCGGTCACGGGCAGTACGGCCACGTCAAAATCCGCGTCGAGCCGCTGCCCTCCGGCAGCGGGTTCGTGTTCGAAAACGAAGTCACCGGTGGCAGGGTACCGAAGGAATACATCAACCCCACCGAGGTCGGCATCAAGGAAGCGCTCGAGGGCGGAATTCTCGCCGGCTATCCGATGTCGGATATCCAGGTAACGCTGTACGACGGCAGTTACCACGATGTCGATTCCTCGGAAATGGCCTTCAAGATCGCCGGCTCCATGGCGATCAAGGAAGCGGCCAGGCGCGCCAAACCGGTTCTGTTGGAACCCATCATGGCGGTGGAAGTGGTGGTCCCGGAAGATTACATGGGCGATGTGATCGGCGACCTGTATTCGCGCCGCGGCCGCATCGAAGCCACCGAGTTGCGTGGAACCACCCGCATCATTAAATCGATGGTGCCGCTGTCGGCCATGTTCGGGTACGCCACCGAACTGCGCTCGCGTACGCAGGGGCGCGGCAGTTTCACGATGCATTTCGGCAAGTACGAGGAAGTCCCCGCCGCGCAATCCGAGGAAATCGTCAGCAAGGTCCAGGGCAAGACTACGAGATAAGGAGCTGATTCTCTCTTATGGCAAAAGAAAAATTCGACCGCAGCAAGCCGCACATCAACATCGGGACGATCGGACACATCGATCACGGCAAGACGACGCTGACCGCGGCGATCAC
>JADGNT010000718.1 GCA_017883345.1 Candidatus Solibacter sp.
TCCCCCTGCTGCCGGAGGCGGATGGTTTGCGCCAAATCCTCAAGCCGGGCGGCGATCAGGGCGGAGAGGCGCGCGCAATCCTCGGGGCTGGCGACCTCCGGCCGGTCGAGTACCTGCCGGGCGACAGCGACCTTCGACAGGGCGAGGTTGTAGGCCGCCAGATAGCGCGCGTCGCCGGTCAGCAGGTATCCTGTCTGGTTGGCGCCGGTGTCCATGAGGTGCGACAGCAATTCCTGGGTCTGCTCGACGAGCAACCGCGAGCGCTCGGCGCTGGCGGCTGCGTTTCGAAAGGCCTGGCCGTCCAGATAGGAGTAGACCGCGATCGCGATCACGACGATCATGGCGACGGAGAGCCACAGATTGTGCGATGTTCGGCGCACCGGGGATCGCGGGCTTACCATAATCTTACAGATAGAGTATCAGCCGGGCATTGTGGACTCAAGGGTCTGATTCAGGTGCTTAACCGTTTTGGGGCACAGGACGAAAACGGGGCGTATCCGGCCAGGCAAACCAAGGACAGACAGCGAATTTCCGGCAAACTGCGCCGGAAATTCATGTCAGTCCCCGGTTTGCGGCGCATTCCTGGCCAGCCTTCCCCAAAACGGTTAAGCACCCGTCTGATACTCTGGGGTTTCCCGATGCGAGTGGCGTTTTGGGAAAGTCTTCCGAGGTCTGCGATGATTCTGGCGATCGACATCGGCGGCACAAAATTCAGCATGGCGGTGTTCGAAGGCGACCGCATGGTGCGGAGGGAATCGCGCGCCACCGATGCGGGCGGCGGCCGCGAGTGGATGGTGGCGCGGATCGCGGCAATCGCCGGCGAGTGGAAGAGGGAGTTCAAGCTAGAGCGATGCGGCATCGGGTTCGGCGGGCCGGTCAACTTCGCGGAGCAGCGGGTCGTGCTTTCGACTCACGTGAGCGGCTGGCGCGGCTTCGATCTGTGCGGCTTCGTCGGGGAAGCCGCGGGCGCGCCCGCCATCATGGACAACGATGCCAACGTGGGCGCCATGGGAGAGGCCGAATTCGGCGCCGGGCAAGGCTTCTCCCCGCTGTTCTACATGACCCTCTCCACCGGCATTGGCGGCGGCATTTGGGAGGACGGGCGGATCTGGCGCGGGGCCGATTCCTACGGCGGAGAGATCGGGCACCTGACCATCCGGCCCGACGGACCGGAGTGCCTGTGCGGCGCCCGCGGATGTCTGGAGCGCCTCTGCGGCGGGCTCTGGTTGGAACGCGATACCGGGAAAAGTGCGCGAGAATTGATGGAGGACACGGAGTTCGTGAAGCGCTACGTGGTGGACCTGGCGCTGGGACTGAAGGCGGCCATTATGCTGCTCAACCCGCGGCGGATTGTGATCGGCGGCGGTATTTCGAAGGCGGGCGACCGGCTGTTCGGGCCGCTCGGGCAGGAACTCGGGCGGCAGATTACCAGTTGGTCGGCGGCGCGGATCGATGTGGCGCCGGCGGCGCTGGGCGACGATAGCGTGCTGTACGGCGCGCTGGCGCTGGCACGGCGGGGCGGTGGCCGATGACCCAGGAGATGACCCAGAGGATGCCCCAGCCGCACCCCATGCGAGTGGTGCTGGCCGCTCTGGTCTTCGGCCTGCTGCTGGGCGGATTCGCGGTCTGGGAATTCGGCATGCGGGCGGCGCCGCGCGAACCGCGGTACACGCCGATTACCTTCGATCCCGGAGTGGCCACGACACCCGCGATTTCCCCCGATGGGAGGCTGCTGGCGTACGCTTCCGACCGCGACGGGGGCCACCACCTGGACCTCTATGTGCAGCAACTCCGGGGCGGAGACCCCGCGCGGCTGACGTGGACCCAGGAGAACGCATCGGATCCCTCGTTTTCCAGCGACGGCACCGCCATTGCCTACCATTCGAGCAAGGATGACGGCGGCATCTATCTGATTCCGTCGCTGGGCGGGACTCCGCGGTTGCTGGCGCCCGGGGGCCACAACCCGCGCTTCTCTCCGCGGGGGAACCTGGTGGCCTACTGGAGCGGTCTGCGCGATGGGCTGGTGGAAGGACAGGCGAAGACCTTTGTGGTTTCCATCGCGGGCGGCGAGCCGCGCCAGATTCGACCCGATTTTTCCGCCGTGCAACGGCCGGCGTGGTCTCCCGACGGACGGCGGCTGATTGTGTGGGGCGTGTCGCCCGGCGAGGGACTCCCCGCCGACCGCGCCGATTTCTGGGTGACGGAGTTGGAACGCGACCGGGCGGAATCCACGGGTCTGGTGGGGCCGGTGTCGCGCGCCGGTGGAACGCTAGCGGCGATCGAGGATATGAGTTGGACGGACCAGGGCCTGGTGTTCAGCATGCGCTTGGGTTGGGTGCGCAACGTCTATCGCTGCCGCATGACGGGCGACGGCAAGGCTCGGGGCGACCTGGTACGTCTGGCCGGCGGCACCGCCTCCGCCGAGTTTCCCGCCGTCTCGCGCGATGGCCAAATGGTGTTCGCCAGCGGAACCGAGCGCTTCGACGTCTGGGGACTGCCGTTGGACGCCAACAGTGGGAAGGCGCTGGGGCCGCCCTACCGGATCACCAACAGCACCGCGCCCGCCGAATATCCCACGGTTTCGCCGGATGGCCGCACGGTGGTCTACGCGACGCCGCGCAACGGCACTTCGCAGGTGTGGATGAAGGACTTGGCGAAGGGTGAGGAATCCGTGATCGCCCCCGGTCCGAACGCTTCCGTTCCAGTGTGGGTGAACGATGGCGGACGAGTGGCATTCGTGCAGAAGCTGGGCAAGCGATCGGACGAGTACCTGCTCGATCTCTCCACGGGCCAAACCCGCAAGGTCTACGAAGGCGGCTTCTTCTGGGACGTGAACCAGGCGGCCACGGTGGCGCTGGCGCAGGCGAGCGATTCCAACCAGCACGACATTCTGGCGGTAGACCTGAAGACCGGGCGGTCTTCGGTAATCCTGCGCGCGGCCCCGGGGTCGCCGCTGATGCAGGCCAACTTCTCGCCGGACGCGGAGTGGATGGTTTTTCTGGCCAACACGGGCCCCGGAACCGCTCGAATCTATGCGGCGCGCCCGAACGGAGTGGCCGAGATTCCGAGAAGCGAGTGGATGGCGGTCACCGATGGCCGGCACAAAGTCGACAAACCACGCTTTTCACCCGACGGAAAGCTGATCTACTTCACCCAGGATCGTGACGGGAGCCGCGGCATCCGCGCCGTGCGTTTCGACCCGCGCACGGGCCAAACCCTGGGGGATAGTTTCCCGGTCTTCGATTCCGGCGAGCCCCGCCTGACGCTTTTCGGCGTCAACCCGGGCTCGCTCGAAATCGGCATCGCGAAGGACAAGCTGGTAACGCTGCTGGCCGAGAGCACTTCCAATCTATGGATGACGGCACTCGAACCGTAGC
>JADGNT010000719.1 GCA_017883345.1 Candidatus Solibacter sp.
TTGTGGGGCAGCCAATCCTGGCTGCAGCCGCCTTTCAGGCGGCTCCCGGGGACCACGCGCTGCCGGCAGGCGCCGGCTGAAAGCCGGCTGCAGCCAGTATTGGCTGCCCCACGAGAGGTTCACCCATGAAAGTGGCGGTCACCGGAAAGGGCGGTGTGGGGAAGACCACCGTGGCCGCATCCCTGGCCCGCTGCTGGCGGGACCTTGGCTATCGGGTGGTGGCGGTGGATGCCGACCCCGACGCCAACCTGGCGGGAACGCTGGGTTATCGCGGCCCGGCCATCACCCCGCTGGTGCAATTGAAACGGCTGATCGAAGAGCGCGTCGGCGGCGGCGAGGGATGGGGTGGTTTCCTCCGCATGAACCCGCGCGTGGACGATATCCCCGAGCAGTTCGGAATCGAGGTGGACGGCGTGCGCGTGCTGGCCATGGGCACCATCGATCGCGGCAAAAGCGGCTGCGCCTGTCCCGCCAACATCCTGCTCCGCGAGGTGCTGAACCACCTGCTGCTGGGCGCTAGCGAGCGCGTGGTGGTGGATATGGAAGCGGGCATTGAGCACTTCGGCCGCGCCACCGCCGAGGGCGTGGACGCCATGCTGGTGGTGGTGGAACCGGGATGGGCCAGCCTGGAAACGGCGGCGCGCGTGGTTTCTCTCGCCGGCGACCTGGGCGTGAAGAGGACTTACGCCATCGCCAACAAGATTGCGTGCCAGGCCGACCTGGACTTCGTGCGCGCCCATATCGGAACGACAGGCGACCCAGAGGGTACCCCGGCCTGTCCCACGCTCGAGATCCTGGGCGTCCTCCCCGCCGACCGCGATTTGGAACTGGAGGCCCGCGCGGGCGAGATCGACCGCGGCCGGCCATTTCACCGGGAAATGCTGCGCATTGCCGGACTACTCGGAGACTGAAGATATGCCGAATCCACAGGACCGCTCCGCCGATCCCGCCGCGCGGGAAATGCTGATCCGCGCCGCGGAATTGGGCGCTAAAACCGTCTGGGACCGTCACGAGGATCTGAAGCCGCTCTGCGGATTCGGCGAACTCGGGCTGTGCTGCGACGTCTGCTACATGGGGCCGTGCCGCATCGATCCGTTCGGCGAGCGGGCGCAAGTGGGGGCGTGTGGCGCCGATGCGCACCTCATCGTGGCCCGCAACCTGGCGCGCGCGGTGGCCTGCGGCGCCGCCGCGCACAGCGATCACGGGCGCGAAGTGGTGGCGGTCTTTCGCCACGCGGCCGAAGCGGGCTCCGCTTCGGGATACGCCATCTCGAACGTCGAGAAGTTGATGGCACTGGCGGCCGAATGGGGCGTGCCATCCGCCAACCGGCCGGAGCGCCAGGTGGCGGCGGACCTGGCCGCGCGCATGGCTTCGCAATTCGGCTTGCAGGACGGCCCGCTGGTTCCGCTGTTACGCGCTCCCGAAGAGCAGCGCCGGCGATGGGAGAAGATGGGGATCGCGCCGCGCGGCATCGACCGCGAAATCGTCGAGCTGCTGCACCGCACTTCCCACGGCGTGGAATCGGACCCGGTGGCGCTGCTGCGCGCCGCCATGCGCGCCGCGCTGGCCGATGGCTGGGGCGGCTCCATGATCGCCACCGACGTGCAGGACGTGCTCTTCGGCGGCCCGATGGCGATCCGCTCGCGCGCCAACCTCGGCGTGCTGGAAGCCCAGCAGGTCAACATCCTGGTGCACGGCCATGAGCCGGTCTTGAGCGAGATGCTGGTGGCGGCCAGCCGCGAAAGCGACATGCTCGAGCTGGCGCGCCAGGCCGGCGCCGAAGGCATCAACATCGCGGGCATCTGCTGCACGGCCAACGAAATCCTGATGCGGCAGGGCATGCCGATCGCCGGCAACTATCTCCACCAGGAACTGGCGCTGCTCACCGGCGCGGTGGACCTGATGGTGGTGGATGTGCAGTGCGTCATGCCTTCCCTGCCCCAAGTGGCCGCCTGCCATCACACCAAGGTGGTCACCACTTCGTCGAAGGCCCACGTGCCGGGCGCGGAGCACATCGGGTTCGATGCGCACGACGCCAGGCGGACCGCGAGAGAGATTGTCGCGCGCGCCGTGGAAGCCTTCGGGCGGCGCGACCCGGCGCGGGTACACATCCCAAGCCACCGCATGGACCTGGTGGCCGGCTTCACCAACGAGAACCTGCCGCACTACCTCGGCGGGCGGTTCCGCGCCGGATACCGGCCGCTGATCGACGCCATCGCCAGCGGTCGAATCCGCGGCGTGGTGGCCGTGGTGGGCTGCAACACGGCGCGCATCTCCCAGGACAGTCATCATCTGGCCCTGGTGCGTCGCCTGTTGTCGCAAGACGTGTTAGTGGTACAGACCGGGTGCAGCGCCATCGCCTGCGCCAAGGCCGGCTTGCTGCGGCCGGAAGCTGCCGTCGAATATGCCGGTCCGGGGTTGCAGGAAGTGTGCGCGGCGGTGGGCGTGCCGCCGGTTCTGCACTTGGGCAGTTGCGTGGATAACTCGCGCATCCTTGCGGTGTGCACGGCGCTGGTGGCCGAGGGCGGCATCGGAAGCGATCTCTCGGAGCTGCCGATTGCCGCGGCGGCGCCGGAGGCCATGAGTGAAAAGGCCATCACCATTGGGCTTTACGCGGTAGCGTCGGGGGTCTTCACGGCGTTCACGCCGGTCCCGCGGGTGGCCGGAAGCCGGGTGGTGCGCCAGTACCTGGAGCACGACGTCGAACGGGAAACCGGCGGGCGCTTCCTCTTTACAGACGATATCGAGGAGGCCGCGCGGGGGATTCTGGCGCACCTCGACAGCAAGCGGAAGGCGCTGAACCTGGCGCCGATGATGTATCAGGACGGGGTGCGCTCTGGCGCGCCGGGAGCGTTCCGCGCGATGTCCACCTACGTGCAACCGATCGGGCTGGCGTCGCTCGGATGCGGCAAGGCCCAGGAACGAAGCCAGTTGAGACCGCCGGAGGAATGACATGCGGCGCGTCCTGGTTTTCCATCGCGATCATTGCCTGGCTTGCCGCAGTTGTGAGCTGGCCTGCTCGGTAGCGCATTCCGAGAGCGGGGCGCTCGCAGCCGCCATCGCCGAGGAGTTTCCACCCAAACGGCGCGTGGTATTGGCCTCCAGCGCCGATGGCCTCGAAGCGCTGCGTTGCGAACAGTGCCTGGAGCCCTTGTGCGCCTTTGCCTGCAAGAGCGGCGCGCTGCATCGCGACCCGGCCACCGGCCGCGTGACGTTGGACGATGCGCGCTGCGTCGCCTGCTACATGTGTATGACCGTGTGCCCGTTTGGCATCCGGCCCGATCCGGCCAGGGACCGCGTGGTGCGCTGCGACGTTTGCTTTGGCCGTGCGACGCCGGCCTGCGTGGAGGCTTGCCCCACCGGCGCCTTGAGCGCG
>JADGNT010000720.1 GCA_017883345.1 Candidatus Solibacter sp.
ATTCCGCTGTTTCGCCGCACCCAGGAACTCAACCAGGGACTGCGCTTCCTGATGGAGGAGGACGACGAGAATTTCGTCTACTGGGTGGAAAAGCGCGGCCGGGGCTGCTTCCTCCAGGCCACCCCCATCGACGTGTCCAGCATCGTTGCCGAGCGCCTGTTCCGCCAGGTGGATACCGTGGTGCTCACCAGCGCCACGCTCGCCGTGTCGGGCGGTTTCGATTTCACGGAGAAGCGGCTGGGTCTAGAGAACGCGCGCACCCTGGTGGTGCCGGGCCACTTCGATTACCAGCAGCAGGCGCTGCTCTATGTCCCCCAGCACTTGCCGGAACCGAAGAATCCCGCCTTTACCAAGATGGCCGCCGAGGAAGTGGTCAAGATCCTGGAACACAGCCGCGGGCGCGCCTTCGTCCTCTTCACCAGCTATCAGCAGATGCGCCTGGTGTACGAGAAGGTGTCCCTGGAAATCGATTACCCCACCCTGATGCAGGGGGCGGGGCCGCGCAACGCGCTGCTGGAGGAGTTTCGCGCCACGCCCAATTGCGTGCTTTTCGCGACTTCCTCCTTCTGGCAGGGCGTGGATGTCCCGGGTGAACAGTTAAGCTGCGTTATCATAGATAAACTGCCCTTTGCGGTGCCCAACGATCCGGTGGTGAATGCCCGAATCGAAGATATCCGCAAAGCCGGGGGCAATCCGTTTTACGACTACCAGATTCCGCAGGCGGCCATCGCCTTGAAACAGGGATTTGGACGGCTGATTCGCAGCAAGAGCGACCGCGGTGTGCTGGTCCTGCTGGATAACCGGATCACCAAGCAGAGATACGGCCAGGTGTTTTTCGACAGCCTGCCGGATTACGGATTCACCACCAAACTGGCGGATGTGGAGAAGTTTTTCAATGTTTGAAGTGACCATCGAAGAGACATTCGCCGCCGGCCACGCCCTGCGGAATTATCGCGGGAAATGCGAGAACGTGCACGGCCACAATTACCGCTGTCAGGTCACCCTGGAGGGCGACCAGCTCGATGCCATCGGGCTGCTGGTGGATTTCGTGGAAATGAAGCGCGTGGTCCACGCCGTGCTCGACCGCATGGACCATCAGTGGCTCAACGATTTTCCCCCGTTCGATGTGCTCAACCCGTCGGCCGAGAATATGGTCAAGTACATCCACGACGAAGTCAAACAGGGCTTGAGTATCCGGGAGGGAGTGCGCGTGGGCGCGGTCAAGCTCTGGGAAACCGACACGGCAAGCGCCACCTACCGCGAAAGGTAGGCAGGTAAGGCGGGGCCTTCCGGCCGGCTAAACCGGGGACAGCTAAACCGGGGACAGACGGAACGTTTTCCGATTTTCTATAGCTCGAAAGGGCCAGCAAAACTGGAAAACGTTCCGTCTGTCCCCGGTTTTAGCAAAACTGGAAAACGTTCCGTCTGTCCCCGGTTTTCTACTTTCCGTAATACGCCGCGTTCTTGGCGGTGAACTCCGACCATTTCTCCGGCAGATCGTCTAGAGCGAAGATGGCCGACACGGGGCACACCGGGACGCAGGCGCCGCAGTCGATACACTCTACGGGATCGATGTAGAGCAGTTCCGCGTCCGCGTAGGCGGGCTCGTCCTTCTTCGGATGAATGCAATCGACCGGGCAGGCGTCGACGCAGGCAGTATCTTTGGTTCCAATACAAGGTTCAGCGATTACGTATGCCATTGGCGTTTTTTCCCAGGTACCAATACATAACACAAGCGGACGGGGAAACACAATTCCGCAGTTGCCAACGGCCCTCCGGTGCACCAAACTGGAGTTTATGCCGGCTAAAGTGCGCAAAGCGGTTTTCCCCGCCGCGGGACTGGGGACGCGATTTCTGCCCGCCACCAAGGCGCAGCCGAAAGAGATGCTGCCCATCGTCGATAAGCCCATCATTCAGTACGGTGTCGAGGAGGCCATTCATTCCGGCATTCAGAACATCATCATCGTGACCGGCAGGGGCAAGACCGCCATTGAGGACCACTTCGATGTCAGCTTCGAACTGGAGTACTTGCTCGAAGCGCGCAAGAAGAAGGATTTGCTGGCCATCGTGCGCAACATTTCCGACATGATCGATGTGGCGTACGTGCGACAGAAGGAGGCGCTCGGGTTGGGCCACGCGGTGTTGCGCGCGGCGGATTTGGTGGGCGAAGAGCCTTTCGCCGTGGTGCTGGCCGATGACGTGATCGATGCCGAGACGCCCTGTCTCCGCCAGTTGCTCGACATCTACAGCTTCTTCAGCGCTCCCGTGCTGGCGGTCATGGAAATGCCGCCGGAGAGCATTTCCAACTACGGCGTGATCGACGGCGAACCGGTGACGCACAACGGTCACAGCGACCGCGTTTACCGCATACGCGACTTGGTGGAGAAGCCCAAACAGAACGAAGCGCCGTCGAATCTGGCGATCATCGGACGCTACGTGCTGACGCCGGAGATCTTCGGGTCCATCCAGGCGATCGACCCCGGCAGCGGCGGTGAAATCCAGCTCACCGACGCGTTGCGCCACCTGCTGCGGCAGCGCCCGATTTACGCCTACCGCTTCGAAGGCACGCGCTACGATGCCGGCGATAAGCTCGGTTTCCTCCAGGCCACGGTGGAATTCGCCCTGCGCCGCCACGACCTCGGCGGCCCCTTCCGTGAATACTTGAAGACCCTGAAGCTGTAGCGGGGTATGCCCCCATGAATGGGGGCCGCCCAGAGGGCACCCGGCCTGGAAGGCTGCTCTACTTTCCGGCAGGAGGCTGCGCCGGCGTCTCGGGGTCGCCCATGATGTACAGCTTCTCCTCGGGGTGCAGGAGTTTGAGACGCTTGCGGATCTCCAGTTCCTGGGCGGCAAGGTTGTTCTGCAGGCGATTGATATATTCTTTCTGACGCTCGACTTGCTTGGCGAGGCTGTCGTTGCGCTTTTCCATTGCCTGGATCTGGCGCTGCTTCTCCTGCCAGGCGTGCATCCCCTGGGGGAAGGCGAAGAAGGCATAGCCCACCGCCACCAGGAATACAAGTACATAAGCGAATCTGGTCAGCGACGCTTTCATGCGACGATAAGGCCTGGAAGATAATATTAACATCATTACTATCAGATGACCGACAAGATTGTTGTTCTCACGAGCTGCGCCGCGAAGGCGGATGCCGAACGTCTGGCGCGCGCCCTGGTTGCCGGGCGCCTGGCGGCCTGTGTCAACGTGGTGCCGGGTGTGCGCAGTTTCTACCACTGGAAGGGGGAGATCGAGAGCGGCGAGGAGTTCCTGTTGATCGTCAAGACTTCACGGGATCTCTTCCCGGCGCTGCGCGCCGAGATGGAAAAGCTGCACCCTTACGAAGTGCCGGAACTGCTCGCCCTGCCGGTGGTGGCCGGTGC
>JADGNT010000721.1 GCA_017883345.1 Candidatus Solibacter sp.
CTGGCCGACGGCAAAGCGCGCAGCATCCAGCACATGATGATGACCAGCTTCTGGCACCCGGACGGCACCCCGATGTCGGCGCAGCAGTTCCTGGAGATGCTGTTCGGCAGACTGCCGGAGTTTTTCCAGGACGAAGCCGAGCTGCGCACCCTGTGGAGCGATCCCGATACGCGCGCCAGGCTGCTCGAAGGGCTGGCGGAGAAAGGTTTCGGCCGGGAGCAGATGGCCGAGATGCAGAAGATTATCGACGCCGAGAATAGCGACCTGTTCGACGTGCTGGCGCACGTCGCCTACGCCTTACCGCCGCTCACCCGCGAGGAAAGGGCCACCCGGGCAAAAGTTGCGATCGGCAACCGTTTCACCACGAAGCAACAGGTCTTCCTCGGGTTTGTGCTCTCCCAATACGTCAAGGTTGGCGTGGAGGAGTTGGACAGAGCAAAGTTGTCTCCCCTGCTAAAATTGAAGTACAACAACGCCATCTCCGACGCCTGGGCCGACTTGGGCAGACCGGAAGAGGTCGGGTTCATTTTCGCCGGTTTCCAAAAGTACCTCTACCAGCAAGCGGTGTAATGCCAATGTTGGCGAAATGCGCCGCCCGAGCGATCGCGCGCGCCGCCGATCGCGCCGCGCAGCATTCAGCCGCGAAACGGCCCGTGCGGCACACGCCATCCCACGGCCGCATCCGCCGGACCCGGCGCGTCGGCCGGGGGCGGTACGCCGACCCCGCGCAACGCACGGCGCCCAATTCATCGAGCAGTACAACGAGCGCCCACGCGTCCCGCGTCCCCGGTAATCATTGGCCACCCGCTTTCTTCTCCAGCATGTCGAGCAGACGTTTTTTCCACTCCGTATTCTGTGGCGTCTCCGTTTCGGACCGATTCCAGCGCCTCGCGTTACACTCGATGAATACATGCCGCGCTGGTGCAATCTCGCCAATCTGTTCACCTTGTTCCGGTTGATCCTGGTCCCGTATGTCATCGGAGCCATCCTGGACGGGCGGCACAGCCGGGCACTGGAACTGTTCTTCGTGGCGGCGGTGACCGACGTAATCGATGGCGCCCTCGCCCGCTCCTACGGACTGGCCACCCAGGCAGGGGCCTACCTGGATCCGATTGCCGATAAATGCCTGCTCAGCGGGATTTTTCTGGCGCTGGGCGCCACCGGAAGCGTTCCCTGGTGGTTCGTGGTGGTGGTCCTGGGGCGCGATATGTACATCCTCCTGGCGGTGGTGGCGGTCATGGCATTAACCAAAGTAAGGAAGTTCCCGCCCAGCCGTTGGGGTAAGATATCGACGTTCGTGCAGATGGCGGCCGCCGTGACCTGGATGGTCGAAAATATCTGGCCGGTGCCGGCTTTGCATGCCATTTCGTCCGCAATGCTATGGGTTTGCGCGGTTTTTACCGTTTGGAGTGGCATTCACTACACCTTGCGCGGCGCGCAAACTTTACGCGCACGTTGACGGGCTGCCCGGTCGGGAGTAGTCTAAAAATAAGAACGGCTTTGGCATGACTCGCTATCTTCCAGCGCGACAGTACCGGTGGTTTGGCATGAGCGCGGTTGCATTGGCGAGCCTGTGCGGCTGGCTGGGCACCGAACTGCATGTCGCCTACGTTCCAGCCGGTTTGTTCCTGCTCACCGCCGGATTGCTCTTTTTGATGGCTTTCCGTCCGGCAATCGAGATTCACGAGGGTTACGTCTCCATAGGCGGCCGAATCATCCCCTGGATGGACATCCGGCGCCTGGACCGCACCGGGTGGATTTCGCCGCTGATCATCCGCATCACCCTGTTCGACGATTCGCGCCTGCTGCTGGTCTATCCCGGCGACCTGGACAACTGCAACAGCCTGCTGCGCCACCTGCGGCGCCTCTCCCGCGACGCCCTCATCGACGGCATCCCCTACCGCCAGTACTGGGGCGAAGTGCTGGCGCCGGGCAGCGATCGCAAACAGCAGCCGCCCTTGCCGCGCTACCGCATCCTGCGTCCCGAGGACGAGGCCGAAGTCGAACGCCTGTACCAACGGTTGAAAACCGTGGGCAATCTCGATCAGAAGAATTCCACGGACGAGAAGTAGTTGGTGGTCGAACGCCGCGCTTTCCGTTCCAAATTCGCGTTTGTCCTGCTTGCCTTGCTGTTTCTGGCGGCAGCCGTCTTTCTGGCGCGGGATGTCTGGCTGACCGCGCTGGGAGAGGCCCTGATTCACGATGACGGCGCGGGGAAGGCCGAGATCGCCGTGGTGCTGGCCGGCGACAACTGGGGATACCGGCTGACCAAAGCGGCGGAACTGGCCAAGCAGGGCTACGTGCCGCGCGTCCTGGTTAGTGGGCCGGCTGGTTTCTACGACGTCAATGAAGCCGACGCGGCGATTCACTTCGCCATCGGCAAGGGATACCCGGCGGAGTGGTTTATCCCCCTGTATCACACGGCGCGTTCCACCCGCGAGGAAGCCGTCACCGTCCTGGACGCGCTGAAGCAGCGCAATATCCACAGTTTCTTGCTGGTCACCAGCAATTATCACAGCGCCCGGGCGCGGCGCATCTTCCTCAACGCGGAGCGCCAACGGGGCGGCGGGCCGGAGCTGCGGGTGGTTGCCTCCGGCGACCGGGACTTCAGCCCGGCCAACTGGTGGCGCAATCGCGAAGGCCAGAAAATCGGATTCATGGAGTGGACCAAAACCCTGACCTCGCTGTTCGGGATCTAGCTCATGTGGGAATCGTTGCACACCGTCCGCAAGTACCTGTGGAGGTACCGCCGGGGCATGGCGCTGGGCGGGCTGTGCCTGGCGATGAAAGACCTGGCGCAGGCGCTGCAGCCGCTGATGATCCGCGGCGCGGTGGATTCCTTTCGCGGCGGCGGCGCGGCCTTCGTGCGCTTTGCCGGCTACCTGGTGGGCCTCGCGCTGCTCAAAGGTGTTTTTCAATACTGGATGCGGGTCATCCTCATCGGCGCCTCCCGCGATATCGAATTCGATCTGCGCAACGACCTTTTCGCCCACCTGATTCGCCTCTCCCCCGAGTACTACGCCCGCACGCGCACCGGCGACATCATGGCGCGCGCCACCAACGACCTCAACGCCGTCCGCATGATGCTGGGTCCGGGCGTGATGTACTGGTTTGAAACCAGCCTGACCTTCATCCTGGCCATCGCCATCATGACGCGCGTCGATTGGCGCCTGGCGATGTTCGCCGTCATGCCCGCGCCGGCCGTCAGCCTGGCCGTCATCCTGTTCGGCCGCGTGATTCACGCCCGCTTCGAGAAGATCCAGGCGATGTTCAGCGATATTTCGAGCCGCGTGCAGGAGAACCTGGCCGGCGTGCGCATGATCCGCGCCTTCGTCCAGGAGAAAGCCGAAATGCGCCGCTTCGAGGAATT
>JADGNT010000722.1 GCA_017883345.1 Candidatus Solibacter sp.
GGGAAGTAGGACAGGCCTCCCGGCCTGTCTTTGGCTGACAGATGCGTCTTGACCTGACTGGCAAACCGAAAGTGCCTCTCTATTTATTGGAACGACAGGCCAGGAGGCCTGTCCCACGATGAGTGAAACCGCCAATCAAGGGCGCGTGGGAGTCTTCGGCATCGGACTCGCCGCATACTGGGAGCAGTTCCCAGGACTCAAGCCACGCCTCGAAGGCTATCAGCGCTTCGTGGAATCACAGGCCGCGGGCTTCGGTGTGGAAGTGATATCCGCCGGCCTGGTAGACACCGCTCCGGCGGCGGTCGATGCGGGCAACCTCTTCGCCCGCGCCGGCCTCGATCTGATTCTCTGCTACATCGGCACCTACGCCACATCGTCGCAGGTGCTGCCCGTGGTGCAGCGCGCCAACGTTCCCGTGCTCGTGCTGAATCTGCAACCCTGCGCGGCGCTCGATTACGAACATACCGGTACCGGCGAGTGGCTGGCCAACTGTTCGGTGTGCTGCGCGCCGGAGATCGCCAACGCGTTTGCGCGCGCGGGCGTGCGCTTCCGCGTGGTCTCGGGCATGTTGCACGAGGACGCGGCGGCGTGGGGCGAGATCGCCGATTGGTGCCGCGCCTCTGGCGTCGCGCGCGCCGTGCGCGGCAGCCGCATCGGCTTTCTGGGACACACCTATCCGGGGATGCTCGACATGTACAGCGATTTCACCAGTGTGTCGGCGCAGGCCGGAATCCACGTCGAAGTGCTCGAAATGTGCGACCTGGACGAGTGCGTGGAGCAAGCCTCCGCCGGCGAAGTCGAAGAGAAGATCGCCGGGGCGCGCCGTATCTTCGATATGGAGGACGTCCCTGCCGGCGATCTGGCATGGGCCGCGCAAGTGGCCGCCGGGCTGGACCGGCTGGTGGATCGCTTCCGCCTGAACGGCCTGACGTATTACTATCGCGGGCTCGCCGGCAACCGCTACGAGCGCCTCAGCGCGGGGCTGATTCTGGGCAATTCGCTGCTCACCGCGCGCGGCGTG
The DNA here is from genome assembly GCA_017883345.1 of Candidatus Solibacter sp. Taxonomy (GTDB): domain Bacteria; phylum Acidobacteriota; class Terriglobia; order Bryobacterales; family Bryobacteraceae; genus Solibacter. The sequence continues at coordinate 1,022 of JADGNT010000722.1, forward strand.
GCGGCCTCTGGCGAGGGCGATCTGAAAACCTGCGTCGCCATGACCATGCTCGACCGCCTGGGCGCGGGCGGGTCGTACACCGAGTTTTACGCCATGGATTTCCGCCAGCAGTTTGTCTTGATGGGCCACGATGGGCCGATGCATCTCGCCATCGCCGACGGCCGGCCGGTGCTGCGCGGGCTCGGCCTCTATCACGGCAAGCGTGGCAGCGGCGTCAGCGTGGAGTGCCGCGTGAAAACCGGACCGGTCACGCTGCTGGCCGTGACGCAGACCGCCGAGGGCAGGCTGAAACTGCTGGCGGCGGAGGGCGAGTCGATTGCGGGCCCGCTTCTCAAGATCGGCAACACCAATTCGCGGGTGCGCTTTGCCCTCCCGCCCGGCGAATTCATCAACCGCTGGTGCAGCCACGCCCCCACCCATCACTTCGCGCTCGGCGTGGGGCATCGACGGGCCGCGGTAGCGAAGGTGGCGGAATTGATGGGCATCGCGCTGGAGGTGGTGGAATGACAGCCTGGCGCGTGAAGCTCGCCTACTGATCGAAGCTCTTCGCCCCAGAAAAGACACTGGGCCGCCGATGAACGCCGATAAACGCAGATAAGAACAGAGAATGCTTATCCGCGTTTATCCGCGTTCATCGGCGGCCCAAAGTGTTTTCCAGGTAAAGGGGCGGTTGCCGCGGGGATTACGCTACCATTCTTCCGTGGGCTGGAACACGTGGTTCCGAAAACGGCGCATGCGGCGCTTCGCGCGCGAGTTGCGGATCACCCCGGAGACGCGCGTCCTCGACGTGGGCGGCACGCCCGAAACCTGGGACATGCTGCCTGTCCGCCCCCGCGTCACCCTGCTCAATACCCCGCGCACCAAAACGGAGTTGGCGGGCGCCTCACGGTGGGTGGCGGGCGACGGCCGCGCGCTGCCCTTCCGCGATGCCGCGTTCGACGTGGTGTTCAGCAATTCCGTCATCGAGCACGTGGGCGATGCCGATAGCCAGAGGGCGTTTGCCCGCGAAGTGGCGCGCGTCGGCCGGGCCTACTGGGTGCAGACGCCGAACCGCTGGTTTCCCGTCGAACAACATCTGCTGACCCCGCTCGTGCATTGGCTGCCCAAGCACTGCCAGCGCTGGATCGTCCCGCGCTTTACCGTCTGGGGCGCGCTCGTGCGCCCGTCGGTCGACCGGCGCGCGTTTTATCTGGCCCATTATCTGGACGACGTGCGCCTGTTGAGCGCCGCCGAGTTCGCCGCCCTGTTCCCCGGCGCTCGCCTGATTCGCGAGCGCGTCTGCGGCTGGACCAAATCCCTCGTGGCGGTGCGCCCTCAGAGCAAGCGGAACGTCACCTGAATCAGCGCGTTCGTGGGCACCGGCTTGCCGTTGCGCGTGCCCGCGCGGAACTTCCACTTGCGCACCGCCTCGATGGCGCGGTCGTCCAGCCCCAGCCCCAAGCCTTGCGATACGGCGATGTTCTGCACCTGGCCGCGCGCGTCGATTTCCACCCGCATGATCACCGAGCCCTGAAGCTTCGCTTTGCGCGCTTCGTCACTGTACTCGGGCTCGGCCTTCCAGAGCAGAACCGGGTCGGTCAGCGATCCCTGGAAGCCGCTTTGCGCGGAGGCGATTCCACCGTCGCGGCCTGGTCCGGCGCCGGGACCTTCGCCCGGTCCGACGCCGGTGCCATGGCCTTTCCCGATGCCGCCGCCATCACCGGGTCCGGCAGAGGGCGGTCCCGTCGCGCCGTGCGGGTCGCCGAACTGCGCCAGATTGAGTTGCGGGAGGGCGATCTCCGGGTTGGCGATGATGGTGGGCTCGATCATCAGAATCGGGTTGGGGTTTTCGGATTTCACCATCGGCGCCAGGAACTGCTTGAGCGCCCGCCTGGGGAGGTTGCCGATGCTGGCCTCCGTCTTGGCGTGCATTCCGCCTCCGCCGCCCGCATCGTCCCGTTGGGGAACGGTGACCTCGTATTTCAGAAGATCGAACGGCGTGATCAGGGTGGTGTGGCCGGTGTTTTTCACCGGCGAAGTTTTGACACCGGTGGTGAGCAGAATCAGGGCGATTGCGGCGGCGTGCAGCGCGCCGGATAACAGTGTGGATCGGGCGGGCGATGCGTACATGTTGCGATACGATGCAGCTCGACCGCCAATTTCTAAACCGCTGAAAATCCGTGTCTCGCGCCGCTCCGCCCCGTGGCTCCCGTATCATAGTGTGCGACGCAGACTACAGTAGGTGGCATAAGGCTCCGCCTTGTGCATGGAGTTTCTACATTTTGCTGGTAACTTTCATGGGCATCAGCCCCGGAGGGGCGCGAGAAAGTAGCCCATGGCGCGAGCCATGGGAACAAACGCGTACG
>JADGNT010000723.1 GCA_017883345.1 Candidatus Solibacter sp.
CGCGCGGCCATTGGGCGTGGGGAAACGCCCCCGTATCCCACGCCCGAACAACTCCGCGCCGAAGCCGAGGAAGAGGCGCCGGCGATCATTATTTCGATCGCGGATTCCACCGGTAAGGTGATCCGCCGCATGGAGGCTCCGGCCGGCCGCGGCCTGCAACGCATCACTTGGGATCTTCGTGCGCAGAGCACCGCGCTGGCCCCGGCGGTCGCAGCCGCGGGCGGTGGTGGCCGTGGCGGCGCGGGTGGTGGCGGTGGTGGCCGTGGCGGCGCAGGCGGCGGAGCCGGTGGCGGTGGTGGCGAAGAAGAGATGATGGCCGCGTTCGGCGGCGGCGGCCGCGGCGGCGGCGGTGGGGCCCTGGTCGTCCCGGGCAAGTACACCGTGTCTCTTGCCAAGCGGGTGGAAGGTGTGATCACGCCGCTCCCCGGCACGCAGACCGTGGAAGTGGTGGCCGAGGGTCCGTCCACCAGGGAAGACCGCGTGGCCATGGCCGAATTCCAGGAGAAGCTCGGCAAACTCCAGAAGGCCCTGACGGCGACCACGCAGACCTCGACCGAAGCCGGCACGCGGCTGAGCGCGATCCGCCGCGCCATCGACGCCACCCCGTCGTTGCCTGCAAAGCTTCGCGAAGAAACCTGGAAGCTCGAAAAGCAGCTCAACCAGATCAACATCGCGCTCAACGGCGACCGCGTCTGGCGCGCCACCAACGAAGGCGTCCCCGCGTCCACCTCCGATCGCGTGCAGTCCGCCGCTTCGCCCACCCGCGGGACCACCGGCCGGCCCACCAAGACCGCGATGGAGCAATACCAGATCGCGAGCGAGGAACTGGCGGTGGAGATTCCCAAACTACGCAAACTTTTCGAGACCGACATCAAGGCTCTCGAAAAGCAGCTCGACGCGGCGGGCGCTCCGCCCACCCCGGGCCGTCTCCCGGACTGGAAAGGCGGCAAATAGCGTGGCATAGGTGGGACAGACCATCGACTTTGGTGGTCTGTCTTGCCTGGCCAAAGGGTTGACAGACGACACAAACCGATCGTCTGTCCCACCGCTGACTATTTCACTCGCCCCAGGAAGAGCGTGTGCCAGCCGCCGGAACTCCCATGCGACCGGCAGCGCCGCACCTCCACGGCGAACCCGGCCTGGGTCATGCGTCTTTCGAATGCCGGGTCGCGCGCCACCGACCAGACGGCCAGGCGTCCGGCCGGCCGCAAGGCGGCGCGAGCATGGTGCAGGCCGGCGGAATCGTAGAGCCGCCCGTTGCCTCCGGTGCTCAACGCCGCCGGCCCGTTATCCACGTCGAGGATGATGCTGTCGAAGCTCCCCCGCGCTTGGCGGATGACTTCGCCGGCATCCTGTTGCAGGACGGTCACCCGGGGATCCGCCAGCCAATCCGCCGCCAGGGGAAATGCCGGGTTCCGATTCCAGGCGATCACCGCGCCCAGGATCTCGGCCATCACCACGGTCGCGTCGGCGGCCACCGCCGCCAGCGTCGCTTTCAACGTGAACCCGAAGCCCAGCCCGCCGATCAGCACCCGTGCGTGCCGAATCCCTCTCAACCCCGCGCAAGCCAGTTCCGCGAGCTTCTCCTCGGAAGCGTGCTGGCGGGTGGACATCAGCGGGATGCCGTCGACCCGAATCGCGTAGCTCCCGTCGTGCTCGTGCAGCGAGATCGTCTTGCCGTCGGGTGTCGGCGTTTGATCGACCGTAGTCCATTTCTTCACGGGTGCCTCAATTCAGCCGATACACCCGGAAGTTGCGCACCTCGATGTGGCTGAAGGTGGTGCGCAGTCCGAAGTGCCCGCGCGTGTAGGGCGCTCGGTCCTGGAAGTCGAAGATCAGCTTGCCGTCGTTGTAATACTGGATTCGCCCGCGGTTGGCCACCAGTTGGATTTTCTGCGTCACGTTGGCTTTCAATAACACCTCGGCGGACGCCAGATCGTGTTCGGGCAACAGCGGGCGCAGGTCCGGGTCGCCGATGTCGCGGCGAAAGCGCGTCGTGGTGTTCGTGTTGCCGCCCTGTCCTACATAGTAGGCGCGCAGTTGGTTGTAGCCGGCGAATTTGCCGGAGCGCCTGGTGGCGAAGAGATTCTGGGGCGAGCGCGCGTCGCGGGCCATCCAGAAGCAGTTCAGATCGCTCACGCGGTCGTGGGGCCCGCCGCGCCCCATCATCGTGGCCTCGTACTGGATCGTCACGGGGCCGCGCAATTCGGGGCGGAACCAAACCGTAGCGCCGGCCGGGACGTCCAAATGGAATATGCCGTTCCTGGCTTCCACCACACCGGGCTGCTCGAGTTCCGCCACCCACTGGTTCATGCCGCCGGTGAAACTGTCGGAGTAAAGTAATTTGGCGATGCGGAACGGGGCGTCCGGCTCGGCGGCTACAAGCGTGAACAACGCCAGCAGCGGGGCGATCGTGAGAGGCATTTCCGATATGATAGCAGCAGGTTTGCACATGAAACTCTGGATTCGGCGCGGCGCGGTGGCTCTGGTTCTGCTGGCCGGAGTCAGCGTCTACGCGTTACAGCAGCAGGGCAGCGGACGCGGCGGCGGCCGGCGCGGCGGCGCCGCCGAGGAGGAAGACGTCATCCTGCCCAATGGCAAGTCGCAGAAAGAGGAAATCCTCAAGGCCGAACATCGGCAGAACCTCAAGGATGCCGCCGAGCTGGCGGAACTGGCCGAACAACTGAAGATCGAGCTGGAAAAGAACGATCGCTACATTCTCTCCATGGCGACGCTCAAGAAAACCGATGACATCGAGAAACTGGCCAAACGAATTAGTGCGCGCCTGCGCCACAATTAGGCGCCACGCAAAACTAACTTCGCGGTTGCCGCCGTGGCGCACGCACTGGCCCAGGGGGCACCCCGTGCCGCGTCGAGTCTCCACTCGACGCTGGAGCGCCCTGGGGCAGCGGGCGTCGGCAGGAGTGCCGACGCGGCACGCAGTGCCCCCTGGGCCAGTGCGTGCGCCACATCCGCCCGCCAGCCAAGGTGCGGTTATTCTTGCGTTGGTCGTTAGCTTACTCATCGGCTGGCCGCTGGCGGCGCAGAGCAAGATGCCGGCCGTCGCGCTGCTCGACGCGAACGACGCCGCGCAGTGGCAGAACTGGACGCGCGAACTTGGCTGGCAGGTGATCGCGCCGTGGGGCGCGCCGGGGGCGGATATCGATTCGCGCGTGCGGGCGCTGGCCGCCGCCGTGGAGGGCGCCATACAGCGCGGCTCGGTGGACCCTGCGCGCGTCTACATCGCGGGCCGCGGCGATGCCGTCGCGGCGGTGTTCTACGCCATCTCGCGGGTGCCGGATTTGTGGGCCGCGGGCGCCGCGCTCGGCGGTTCGCCCAAGGCGGCGCTCGATAGCAACCGC
>JADGNT010000724.1 GCA_017883345.1 Candidatus Solibacter sp.
TGATCTCGGTGTCGACCGCCGTGGTGGGATTGGGCGACTTGCACGCCACGGTCCGCGTGAACGGCACGGTCAATGCGCAGAATTTTGCCGCGCTCATGGCGCCGCGCATTCTGGGCAGCCGCAGCAATCAGAATCGCGGTGGCGATAGTGGCAGCATCGCCGGTGGCGGTGGCGGTGGCGGTGGCGGCGGCGGCGGCCCGATGGGCGATTTCAGCCTGGTGCTGCTGAAGCTGGCCAAACCCGGAATTCATGTAAAGTCCGGCGAGGTGGTGGCCGAGTTCGATCCGCAGAACCAGTTGCAGCGCCTGGACGATTATAAAGACAGTGCGGTTCAACAGGAAAACATGGTCAAGAAGATGTTGGCCAACCTGGCCGCGGTTAAGGAAGCTCACGATCAATCGGTACGCTCGGCCAAGGCCGATTGGGACAAGGCCGTTCTCGATCTCAAGACCGCCGACGTGCGTAGCGCCATCGATGCCGAGAAGTTCAAACTCACGGTGGAGGAAGATGCCGCCAAGTACAAGCAGTTGGTGGCGGAGGCGTCGTTGGTGGACGAATCGCAGCGCGCGCAGATTCGCTCGTCGCAATTGAACCGCGACCAATCCAAGATTGAAGTGGGGCGCGCCGAAGCCAACGTGAAGAAGATGAGCGTGAAGGCTCCGATGGATGGCATCGTGGTGATGCAGAGCATCGTGCGTAACGGCGAATTCGGTCAGATCCGGGAAGGCGATCAGGTGGCTGCCGGCCAGCCCTTCGTTTCGATTGTGGACCCGACTTCGATGGTTCTCAATGCCACCGTCAACCAGGTGGACGCCGAGAAACTACGTTTGGGTATGAAGTCCGTCATCCACATGGATGCGTATCCGGATATCGAATTGCCGGGGACTCTGGTAGGCATCGGGGCCATGGCCAAGGCCAGCACGTTCCGCGCCCGGTACGTGGGTGAAATCCCGATCCGTATCAAACTCGAAAAGATGGATTCGCGCGTCATTCCCGATCTGACGGGAAGCGCCGAAATTATTCTCAACTCGGAACGCAACACCATGATAGCGCCCCTCTCGGCGGTCTTCGCCGAGGAAGGCGGTTCCTACATATTCGTGCAAGGTCCCGAAGGCTGGATCAAGAAAAAGGTGGAGCTCGGCCTGCCCAGTTTCACCATGGTGGCGATCCGCTCCGGACTTCAAAAAGGGGACGTAGTCGCGCTGCAGCGTCCCATGTAGTGCTCCATGTGGGCGCGCGTTTACGACAGGAAACCATAATGGCATCGAAGGATCAAAGACCCAGCCAGCGGCTGGGCAAATCGAACCCGCGCAGAGCCAAGATCATCACCTGGACGGTGGGTCTGGCGTTGTGCGGCGGCGGCGCCATCGCGGCGTACCACTACACTGGAACCACGGAAGTGGAAGTGCCGGTGGCCCGGGTACGGCGCGGGGAATTCATCATCAGCGTGCGCACGCGCGGCGACATCAAGAGCGCCCGTTCCGTCATCCTGAAAGCGCCCCAGGTGCCGGGTCTGCGTATCGTGCATCTGGCCGATTCCGGCCGTCCGGTGAAGAAGGGCGACATTGTCGTGGAGTTCGACGGCTCGCAACAGGACCAGAACGTCATCAGCCGCACCATTACGGTACGCGCGGCGGATGGCGATATCACACAGACCAAGGCGACGCAGAAGATCGACAACGAAGCCGACGCCATGAACAAGATGTCCGGCGAGTACGATTTGGAGCGCTCCAAACTCGACGCCAGCAAAGCCGAGGTGCTTTCGGCCATCGACGGCGAGAAGAACCGGATTCAGGTTGGCGTGTCCGAGGGCTCGCTGCAAACCGTGAAGGCCTCGATCAACGCTCACCAGGTGGGGCAGCAAGCCGACCTGAGCCGCCTCAACCAGCGCAAAGACAAGGCGGTGCGCGACTTAGGCACGGCCCAGGGCTACCTGGGCATGATGCAGCTTCGCGCGCCGAACGACGGCATCGTGAACCTGTTGCCCAACTTCCGCTCGCAAGGGTCGTTCGGCCAGTCGACGCCTCCTTTTAAAGAGGGCGACAATGCCTGGACCGGCGCCGAGATCGCGGAAATTCCGGACCTTTCCGAAATGTATGTGGATCTCAAACTGGAAGAAGTGGACCGCGGCAAATTGAAGATCGGGCAGGACGTCCGAATTCGCGTGGACGCCATTCCGGATAAGGAATTCAGCGCGACGCTGGATTGGATCAGCCCCATCGCGGCGCTGATTTTCAAAGGCGGTTCCACAGCGGAAAAGACGTTCCCCGCTCGCGCCACCATCTCCAAGCTGGACCCCCGCCTGCGTCCCGGCATGAGCGCTTCCACGGAGATCATCATTGAACGCGAGCCTAACTCGCTGCTGATTCCGTCTCGCTCCAGCTTCTCCAAAGACGGCAAGCCGGCGGTGTTTCAGCAGGTGGGCAAGGCGTTCGTCACCCGCCAGATCCAGCTCGGCAAGCAGAACGATGACGATGTCATCGTCACCGGCGGATTGAAAGAAGGCGACGTCGTGACGCTGGAGAACCCGGCCGAATCGGCGAAGCGGGCCAAGAAGAAACTGTAAACATGCCGGCTGGCGCCCCGCCGTTTGGGGTGTGCCGAAGGAACCTCGATTTTCCATGAAAAAGGCAATATATCGTACTCTCGGGTTGGCGATCCTGGTGGCAGGCTGCTGGTACGGCTACCGCTATTACAAGCAAATGCCGGAACGGCAGGATTCGATCCCAACCGCCAAAGTGCAACGCGGCGATGTGGTGATTCGCGCCTATTCGCGCGGTGAACTGCGCGCGGTGCGCACCGTGACGCTGACCGCGCCCAACCTGTTCGGCACCGTGCAGGTGACCGATCTGGCGCCGATGGGGTCGCTGGCCAAGGAGAAGGACCTGATCGTCGAGTACGACGATAGCGAACGTCAGAGTACGCTCGAAGAGGCGCGCCTTTCCGTCGAGTCCGTGGACGAGCAGATCAAGAAGGCGAAAGCGGATCTGGCCATCACGCAGAGCCAGGACGCGGTGACGCTGCTGAAGACGCGATATAACGTGCGCCGCGCCGAACTCGATGTGCAGCGCAACCCGATCATCGCGGAGATCGATGGCAAGAAGAACGTACTCACGCTGGAGCAGCAGAAGCGCGCACTGCTCGAACTGGAGAGCGATATCAAATCGCGGCAGGCGCAAGCCGATTCGCAGCTTGCCGTGCTGCAGGAGCAGCGCAACCGCAGCCTGATCGATGTGTCGCGCGAGTTGCAGCGCATCGCTTTGTGCAAGACCCTGGCGCCGATCACCGGCCTGGTGGCCACCAAGCAGAACCGCGCGGGCAATTTCAACTTCGGACAGTCGATGCCGGACATTCGCGAGGG
>JADGNT010000725.1 GCA_017883345.1 Candidatus Solibacter sp.
GACCGGATTCGCACGGTAGTGGAGAACCTGCGGCGGCTCGGCGTGGAGGCGGAAGAACGGGCCGATGGCATGGTGATTCCCGGGCGCCAGAAGTTCCGCGCGGGTGAGTTCGATAGCTTCGGCGACCACCGCATCGCCATGGCGTTCGCCGTGGCGGCGCTACGCGCGGATGGTCCCAGCGTGATCGAAAACGCGGAAGCGGCATCGGTGAGCTTCCCCGAGTTCTGGAGCACGCTGGGGAGGATTGCGGGGTAGGTGGGGTGGGGAGGAAGAATGCCGGCACGAATGCCGGCATGGCAGCCTTGAAAGGCTACGCTACGGTGGCGCGCAATTCCAAAATCAGCGCGTCCAGCGCGATCGTCTTCTGAATATTGCGCCGGATCAGCATGGCGATTTCATCGACGCGCGTCACCGCCTTGCGAATCCACGCGAATTGCACGTTGGCCGCCAGCGCTTCCAGTTCGCGGCGGATGTCCCGATTGCGAATCTCGCCCGTGCCTTCGTGCAGCAGCAGGATATCGCGCAGCAGTTCGTACAGCACCTTCAGATGCAGCTCGAGCTTCTCGCTCTTGCTGCGCCCGAGCCCCTCGCCAATCGGGACCCACGTGGCGAACGGCGCCGCGCCCGCCGCTACCTTGAGGAGCGCCAGCATGGCGGCGCGGCGCTTATCGTACTCTTCCAGGTCGAGCGACATGGCGATGCCCGGACTGCCGGCCGCCAGCGTGATCCGCCGCTCGGGTTGGTCGAGGGCGCGCGCCCGCACGAAGGCGCGCATTTCCTCGGGCTCGAGCGGCGCAAAGTAGAACGGCACCGCGCGCGAGCGGATGGTGGGCAGCAGATCGTACGCGTTCTCGGCCGTCAGGATCAGGACGAGATGATCGGGCGGCTCCTCCAGCGTCTTGAGGAGGGAGTTGGCCGCCTGGTCGTTGGCGCGGTCCACGTGGTCGATCAGGAACACGCGCCGGGCGCCCTTGTGCGGCAGATATTGCGCCGCTTCCTTGAGCAGGCGCGTCTGCGGAATCGAGATCTGACGCAGCGGACCGTCGGGGGCGAAGGTGACGAAATCCGGGTGCGTGGCGAACTGGAGCGGATCTTCGTTGCGTTTCTCCGCGGTCCACTTTTCCCGCGCCGCAATGGTATCCAGATTCGCGGACAGCGCCAGATCGTCCTTCTCGATCAGCTCCGCGTGCCCCAGCAAGCGCGCCGCCATGCGGCGCGCCATCGTGGCCTTGCCCACACCTTCGCGCCCGGAAAACAACAGCGTCTGCGAGAGCCGTTGTCCCGCGATCATCTGCTCCAGCGATTCGGTGACCGCCCGGTTGCCCCAGAAATTCTCAAACATGCGCGCTCACAATGTTCCACACTTCCCGCTCGATTTCATCCATCGCCGCGCGCCCGTCAACCAGCTTCACGCGCTCGGGTTCCGCCGCCGCCAGGGCATGATACGCCTGGTGCACCTTGAGGTGAAACTCGATCGCCTGATCGTCCATGCGCGTCTCGCAGTGCGGCTGGGCCAGATTGCGCGAGCGCGCCCGCGCCAGGCTCGCCTCGGCGTCCACGTCCACCAGGATGGTCAAATCCGGCTTCAGGCCGCGGCAGGCGATGCGTTCCAGGTCGCTCACCGTGTCGATGCCCAAGCCCCTTCCTACCCCCTGGTACACCAGCGAAGAATCGGTGAAGCGGTCGGAGAGCACGATCTCGCCGCGCCCCAGCGCCGGCAGGATCCACTGGTCCACGTTTTGCGCGCGCGAGGCGAAGTAGAGCAGGATCTCCGTGGTGGGGCTCAGTTCCTGGTTGGCCGAATCCAGCAGAATCCGCCGGATTTTCCGCGCGATCGGCGGACCGCCGGGTTCCGCGGTTTCCAGCACGATTCGGCCCAGGGAACGCAAACGTTCCGCCAACCGGTGCATTTGCGTGGTCTTGCCGGACCCGTCCATGCCCTCGAAAGTGATAAAGATTCCGCGTGGGTTCACAGTGAATTCTTATTGTAACCGGGCATCTCGCCGCAGACCCATGCGCCAAATCCCCCACCAAGAGGACTAATAGGGCCAAAACTGTCGAATTCACCGGCCATTTTCAATGGGTTCGCCCTGGCACCCTAATTGCAATTCATCTTCATCTGGTCATGTAGAGCGACCTTTCAGGTTGCCATGCCGGTATTCGTACCGGCATTCTTCGAAGAACGCCGGCCAGGACGCCGACTGTGCAACCGGGGGTACCCTCTGGGTCGCCCTCTGGGTCTGGTCGCTCCACCGATAGTACACTAGGAACGGAGAAACGCCATGAACTTCGACCAAGCCCCGATGCTGGTGATCTGGGAAGTCACGCAAGCCTGCGACCTGGCCTGTGTCCACTGCCGGGCCTCGGCGCAGTCGGAGCGGAGCGACACGGAGCTGACCACCGAACAAGGCTATCGCCTGCTCGACGAAATCCGCTCCTTCGGCGCGCCCCTCATGGTGTTCACCGGCGGCGACCCGCTCAAGCGGCCCGACCTGTTCGACCTGATCCGCTACTCCGTCAAAATCGGCCTGCGCACCAACGTCACCCCGAGCGCCACGCCGCTGCTCACGGCGCAAGCCATCGACCAGTTCAAGGAAGCCGGCGTGTCGCGCATGGCGATCAGCGTGGACGGCCACGATGCGGCTTCCCACGACGATTTCCGCGGCATCCCCGGCACTTTCGATCGCGCCATGTTCGCCCTCGCCCACGCCCGCGATATCGGCCTGGATACCCAGTTCCAGACCACGGTGACGCGGCGCAATATGGGGCACCTGCCGGCCATCGCCGATATTGTCGCCGAGATGCGCTCTAAGATGTGGAGCCTGTTCTTCCTGATCGTGACCGGCCGCGCGCTGGCCAGCGAAGACCTGCTTGCCTCCGAGTACGAAGACGTCTTCGAGTACATGTACCAGCTTTCCAAGACGGCCCCGTTCGGGATCAAGACCACCGAGGCCATGCACTATCGCCGGTATGTGGCGCAGCGCATCCGCGCCGAGCATGGCGCCACGGAGAACGAAGCCGCCAAGGGCGTCGCCTTTCGCACCGCCGGCGTGAGTGACGGCAAGGGCTTCGTCTTTGTTTCGCACCAGGGCGAGATCTTCCCCAGCGGTTTCCTACCGGTCAGCGGCGGCAACGTGCTCATCCAGTCGCTCACCGACGTTTACCGCAACAGCGAGCTCTTCAAGACGCTGCGCGACACCACCCAGCGGGAAGGCAAGTGCGGCATCTGCGAATACCAGAAGATCTGCGGCGGATCCCGTGCCCGCGCCTACGCCCTCACGGGCGATTACCTGGCCGAAGACCCGCGCTGCACGTATCAGCCGCACCTGGCCGACGCCCTCGCGGGTTAGACGGCGG
>JADGNT010000726.1 GCA_017883345.1 Candidatus Solibacter sp.
CAGTTCGGCTGGAATTTCCGTCAGGGAAGACCATCACCATTGGCTGGATCTTGCCTTCCGCCAACAGATTGTCGATCACGTTGTTTGCATGGCACGCTTGCGTCCATTCGGTGTCGGTGCCGCCGATGCCGTGCAGCAGATAAAGGACGGGGTACTTGCGACCGGCCGAGTAACCGGGCGGCGTATAGACCCGCATCCGCCGGCGTGTTCCGAGCGACTTGGAATCGTACTCGATGGGAGTCAGTTCGCCGTGAGGAATATTGTCGCGCTTCTGGTTGAAGCCGGCCGGTGGATCGGGGAAGGCGGGTTTATCGTCCGGGCCCAACTCGATCGGTCCGCCGAATCCCCCTCTGCCAGCGCCTCTGCCGGCAGTTTGCGGCGCCGCGCCGGCCGTTGCGGGCGGCGTCTGCTGGTCGATGGCAGCCAGGCAAATTCCCGCCAGGACGGCCAAGAGGAACACTAAAGTCAATACTCGTCTCATAGATTGCACTCTCCCATAACTACTCCTTGACAGCCGGCATGTTCGCAGCCGCTGCTGGCTTGGTGGATAGCTTCTTGAACAGCGCGGGGTCGTACTCCTCCAGTCCCGTTATTCCGTAGAGGTGGTTCGCGGAAACCCACGGCAGCCAGAACCGGTGTCCGCCCACGCCTCGCGAGGAGCCCGGGCCCATGCGCCACCCCTCCTGCTGCCAGCCGATGCCTTTCACATCGTACGGGCGGCCCGGAAGAGCGACCATGGATTTCGTGTCATGCAACAGGACGCGAGCGACGTCGAGGTAATGCTCGTCTTTCGTCAGGTTGTACAGCTTGGCGTAGGAGGGCACGGCCCAATCCAGATATTCGTCGACGCCGCCGGAGACGGCCGCCGTGATACCCTGTACCCCAACCGTCGGCACGCCTTTCTTATAGTGAAGCTTCGCATCGTCCGCGTCGGGTGGCATCGGCACGTTCCAGATCCAGATCCAGCTTTCGGCGAAGTCCGCAGCGGCCTTGGCGCGCTCCAGCCACTTGGAGTCCCTGGTGGCGTCAAAGAGACTCAGGTATGCTTCCATGCTGAGCATCCCGGCTTCTTTGTCTGTGATATTCGGATTGTCGATGGCGCCGCCAATAAATACGCCCCGCGTCCCCCAGTTCGACCAGACGTATTCCGCCGCTCGGATCGCCGACGCTTTGTATTTCGAGTCGCCGGTCTCTTCGCTCATTACGACGAGCAACGGCACGGGGTTGTAGCTCGTCGTTCCCGCCGGCTCCGCGACCTCATTGCTTCCACGCTTCCAGCGCCGCGGAAACGAGCCGTCCGCTCTCTGTTGTTGCACCAGCCAATCCACGTACTGCTTCACCCAGTTGAACCACTCCGGATGCTGCCGGCCCTGGGAGCGCTCGCGGCGCCACGCGCGCATGAGCACGCGCATGTCTTCGGTGGCGTTGCGCAGCCAAGGAGCCAGCCAATCGTGCTCCGGCTCCCACGGTTTCCCGGTTTTGAGGTCGTAGCCGGTGCCTTGAAGCGGCACGGTCGGAAGAGCCTGGATCAACGACGCGATGATCGCAAGACCGGTTTGGCGCATCTTCTGCCCGCGCTCGGTCGGATCGCGATCGCCCTCGCGCAGCAACTCGTCCGCGCATTCGATGTTCTTGCCCACAAAACCCATCGCTACCATCGACCAGTTCCATTGCAGTTCGTCGGACATCGTGTTGAGAACGAACGGAATGGCAGTCCGGCCGTCGATTGTGCGGGCTTGGGCCTCCAAGTGGTCCAATAATACGCGGCGCATCTGTTCGACGTCGATGTAATTCACCTGCGGCTTCAGCGTGTTCCACGCCCACCGCCAGGCGTCTCTGGTCACGTCCCGAAACGATTCGTTCTGCCCGAAGCGAAAACTCACCTGGTAGCTGTGCGCGACGCCCGGGGCGATCGGGTGATAGCGCCGAATCGAACGGACTGCCGCGGGCGCTCCGCGGCCGCCCGCGTATCCCGTGGTCGAACCGGGAAACCAGAAGCCGAACTCGATTGGGCCCTCGTCCGCCTGCCGGGCGCCGAGCGCGCCGAACTGAAATCGCGCGTCGGTCATCACGGCCTTTGCCGGCGATTCTTCCACCGTCGTATCGCCGCGCGGCGCGGGGTCCAGCACCGCGACGGAGGCGCCGTTGCTAAACGACAAAGCGAACAGAGGCGCCGGAAGCACGTCCTCGCGCATATTGAGACGCCGGGCATCGTAATTCAGCTTTCCTCCCGGCGAGCGGTCGCCATCGTAAGTCGGATCCCCGTACAGCGTGGCGGGGGCCATGTAATTCACGTCCGGCCAGCTCACGGCGGGGTCGACTGCGAGCATCACGGATGAGCCGAAGCCACCCGGCGCACTGCCTGTCACCGTCACCGTCCGGCGCACCGATAGAACCGGTCCAGTCAGGTTCCAGCGGTCGTTTACGTGGAACACGACGCCCTGGCCGTACGCGATTTCGGCGCGGGCGTCCATTCCGGCGGCTGTCTTCTGTACGGTTTTATAGCCGGCTGAGACCTGGCGTATATCTTCATCCGCCCGGTAGATTTCCAGCTTCGCGGGTTCGAGTTGCCGGATGCGCGGCGCCGCACCTCCTGAGATTTCGACGCCCCAGCCGCTCGTGGAACGAGTGAAGGAGACCGCCGCGCCTGTTTGCAGACGGCCAAGATCCAGGCGGGCGGCCGATTGCGCGAACAAGGTTGATCCGCCCATCGATAGCCCTAACAGCAGGCATTGCCGGAACACGTTTCTTCCTCCCTATGCGGCGCCCAAATTATTGCGTAAACGCTTGCAGAGTCTCTAAGCCCTAAACTATAGCGCGGCGCAGCCCGAATTCAAAGACGGCCTTCATCCGTTCCCCGCAGACCGATCACCTGTTTTGCATCGGACCCCGCAAGCGATTACAATGCGTGCTCAGTAATCGAAAAACAGGATGAACATAAGAACGGGAGTCATTGGCGTACTGAGGCTCGCACTGGCGCTCATGCCGGTTGGCGCCACTTTGACGATGGCTGTGCCTGCTGCGGTGTCACCACCCCGGCAACCTGGCCCGTGCGACATCTATGGCGCGGCGGGCACGCCCTGTGTGGCCGCCCACAGCACCACGCGCGCGCTGTACGCCTCCTACAAAGGCGCGCTTTACCAGGTCACGCGCCAGTCGGACGGCAAACCGTTGGATATCGGCATCGATGCGGGCGGATACGCCGATGCGGCCGCGCAGGACGCGTTCTGCGCCAATGCAATCTGTATCATCAACCTCATCTACGACCAGTCCGGCAGGGGCAACCACCTCTACCAGGCGCCTCCAGGAACATTCAGGGGCCCGGCGAAGGGCGGATTCGACACGCAACC
>JADGNT010000727.1 GCA_017883345.1 Candidatus Solibacter sp.
CGGCACTTGGCGAAACGGAGTCGATACTGGGCAAGGACTTGGCGCTCCGTGCGGGAATCCCCGCGAACTACCTCTCGAAGGTGCTGTGGGTGCTTGGCAATGCAGAGATCATCGATGCCACGAGAGGGACCGGTGGCGGGTACCGTTTACGGCGCAAGGCGGCGGAAATCCGTTTGAGTGAAGTGGTGGAGCTGTTCGATCGCCAGAAGCCGGAACGCCGCTGTCTCCTGGGTGGCTCGAGGGAGTGTTCGGATGAGGACCCTTGCGGCGCCCATGAGGAGTGGCGGAGGGTTCGCGCAACTTATGCGGATTTTCTCGAAAAGACGACGATCGCGGAGATTACGCACCGGCGTGGCCGGCAACTGATTCCCATCGACGCGTCAAAGGCTGGAACGTGACAGAGGCAGGAGCCCGTATGAATTCGGGAAACAACCGATCGCCAGCTAGGAATTGGAGCAGATTCGCCCTGATGTGCTGGCTGGCAACGTACATCGCTGGTTCACCATTGGTGGCCCAGGAAGCAGCGGATTTCTTTCGTCAGAACTGCACCAGTTGCCACACAATTGGCGGCGGGCGGCTGACCGGCCCGGACCTGAAGGGCGTTCTCACCCGAAAAGATCGTGAGTGGTTGACGCGATTCGTTCAAAACCCGCAGGCCATGATGGACCAGGGCGACCCTTACGCCCTGCAACTGCGGCAAGCGGCCCGGGATGTCGTGATGCCCACGATCAATGGGATGAATCGCGCTCGGGCGGATTCTCTGCTGGCCCTGATCGAGGCTGAATCGAAGCTCGAGAAATCGCAGTTCGCCGGCATGCAAATCAGCGACCGGCCGTTCACGGCGGCGGACATCGACCAGGGACGCCAAATATTCATGGGCATCCAACACCTTGCCAACGCTGGGCCTCCGTGCATTTCCTGCCACACGGCGCGAGACTTGGGCGGTCTCAGCGGCGGACGGCTGGGACCCGACCTGACGCTGGTGTTTGAGAGACTTCAGGGCCGCAAAAATCTTGCCGCCTGGCTGACGGCGCCAGCCACCCCAACGATGTCGCCGGTGTTCAAGCGCCACGCCCTGAAGCCCGAGGAAATACTGCCCTTGATCGCGTTCCTCGAAGACGAAGCGCGCAAAGGGGGCGCCGATGCCTCTTCGGCTCCACTCACGTTTCTTCTGATCGGACTGGGAGGCGCGGCGCTCGGTCTGGTCCTGTGCGGCCAGGCATGGAAAGACCGATTCCGTTCCGTCCGCAAGGTGCTCGTGTTAAGCAGCATTCACCGAGGTGTAGAATGACGACCGACGGCCCATTGACGTGGATCAAGGATGAAACCGACCCGCAGTTGCGGAGTTGGGAGGAGTTCTACCGGAACCGCTGGCAGCACGACAAGGTCGTCCGCAGCACGCACGGCGTCAACTGCACGGGCGGATGCACGTGGCAGATCTACGTGAAGGACGGGATCGTGACCTGGGAGATGCAGGGGCTCGATTATCCCAGCCTGGAGAGCGGCCTTCCGCCCTACGAACCGCGTGGCTGCCAGCGGGGCATCTCATTCTCCTGGTATCTTTACAGCCCGTTGCGCGTGAAGCACCCCTACGTTCGTGGGGCGCTCCTGGATCTGTGGCGGACCGCCCGGGCCGAGCACACCGACCCCGTGGATGCCTGGAAGTCGTTGGTCGAAGATCCCGAAAAGCGTGCCCGCTGGCAGAAAGCCCGCGGCAAGGGAGGCTTCCGCAGGCTGGATTGGGATGCGGCGGTGGAGCTAGCCGCCGCCAGTTGCATCTACACCATTCAGAAATACGGTCCGGACCGGATTGCGGGATTCTCGCCGATTCCGGCGATGTCGATGATCAGTTATGCGGCGGGCGCGCGGATGCTGCAACTAATGGGCGGCGTGTCTCTATCGTTTTACGACTGGTACTCCGATCTGCCGCCGGCGTCACCCGAGGTATGGGGCGAGCAGACCGACGTTCATGAGTCGGCGGACTGGTACAACGCCAAGCTTTTGGCGGTGGTGGGGTCGAACCTCAACATGACCCGCACGCCGGACTGCCATTTCGCCGCCGAGGCGCGGCACAACGGCTCCAAGATGTGGGTCTTCGCCCCCGATTTCAACCAGGTGGCTAAGTACGCCGACGAGTACATCCCCATCAACGCTGGCCAGGACGGCGCGTGGTGGATGGCGGTTGGCCACGTGCTTCTCAAGGAGTGCCACCACGAGCAGAAGATCCCGTATTTCGTGGACTACGCAAAGAAGTACACGGACCTAACCTACCTGGTGGAACTGGTGGAGCGCGATGGCGTATTCGAGGCCGGCCAATTGCTTCGAGCGAACCGCATTCCGGGCTATGAGGGTGTCGAAAACGGCGACTGGCAGCTTCTCATGTGGGACACGGCCGAATCCAAGCCGAAAATGCCCATGGGTAGCAGCGGCTGCCGCTGGTCCAAGGACAAGGGCAAATGGAACCTGGCGCTCAAGGACGGACTCACCGGGAGCGGCATCGACCCGCTCCTGACGTTCCTGGAGCTAAGCGGCGAAGTGGTCCAGGTACGCTTCGACGACTTCGGTGAAGGGACTTCCCACCGCCGGGGTGTTCCGGTCCGGCGCATCGAAACCGTGGACGGCCAAGTTGTCACTTTCACCACTGTGTATGACCTGATGATGGCCCAGTACGGCGTAGCGCGCGGTCTGGCGGGCGAGTATCCGGCCAACTACGACGATGAGAACGCGCCCTTCACGCCGGCATGGCAGGAGAAGTACACGGGCATGAGCCGCGATACGCTGATCCGTTTCGCGAGGGAGTGGGGTGAGACGGCGCGGCTCACCAAGGGCAAGTGCATCGTCATCATCGGCTCGGGCGTGAACCACTGGTACCACAACAACCTGATGTACCGGTCGGCAATCAATGCGCTGATGTTGTGCGGCTGCGTGGGAGTGAATGGCGGCGGCCTGGCGCACTACACCGGGCAGGAAAAACTGGCGCCATTCGAATCGTGGTCGTCCATCGCATTCGCCAAGGATTGGTTTACGGCCTCGCGGCTCCAGAACGCGCCGACCTGGCACTACATGCATACCGACCAGTGGCGTTATGAGCGCGACTACGCCGATTACCACACCATGCCGCAAAACCCGTTGATTCGCGGCATAACGGGCACGCACACCGCCGACGTGAATGTGCAGGCGGTGCGCAATGGGTGGCTGCCATTCTATCCGCAGTTCGATCGCAGCCCCCTGCAAGTGGTCCGCGACGCACAGACGGCTGGCGCCAAGACGGACGAGGACGTGGTGAATTACGCCGTGGACGAATTGAAATCCCGCAAGCTGCGTTTCTCGGCCGAAGACCCCGACGCGCC
>JADGNT010000728.1 GCA_017883345.1 Candidatus Solibacter sp.
TCGCGCGGCTGCGCGATCCGGCGGACGCGGGGCTAATCGAACAGGCGTGGAAGGACGAAGGCAAGACGTCGCCGCGGATATCGCTCGCGTTCGCCATGGTGATGCTGGGACGGACGGAAATCAGCGAGTTCAGCCCGCTGCAGTACCTGATCAACAATCTGAATTCGAGCGCGTACAAAGGGGAAGCCTTGCCGTTCCTGACGGAATTGGCGCGCGACAGCAGCGCCCGCAAGGCGCTCTATGCGCCGCTCGGAAGCGCGACGAAAGACGAGAAAATCGGCTTGGCGCGCGTCCTGGCGGCGAGTGGAGACAATGAGAGCGTGGCCTACCTGGAGAAGCTGAGCAGAGACACCGATCCCGAAGTCGCCCAGGAGGGATTGCGTGCCATGAGGAACCTACAGGCCAGATTGTAGGATGCGGCTGGGCGCGCGCCCGTTGTGCGCGCGCCCAACGGCGCGCCGTGAGCGCACCGCCGGGCGTGATGCGAAAGCTGAAACTACTTCGCCTTCTTCTGCTTCTGCTGACCGACGCGGACCTTGGTGTGCAGCGTCTTGGAATCGGTGAACGCCTTGTGATCGTGGCGTGCCACCGCCTCCGCCAGGTACTTCTCGACATTGGCGCCCTGCGGCAGGACGGCCATCACCGTGTAGCTATCATTGCAGGTCGGGCAGAAGGGCCGGAACCGCTTAACATTCGGAATTGCCATAACTTTTACAGTCTAACACGGCGGAGCGCAGGAAAACCCGGGGACAGACCCGGGGCCGGGAAAACCCGGGGACAGACCGGACTGACAGCGAATTTCCGGCAAAAGGCGCCGGAAATCCATGTCAGTCTGGTCAGTCCCCTCAGCCCCCGCAGTCCCCTCAGTCCGCCATCTCCGCGGGGCTGGTGGTCGGCATCTCCAGCCAGCCCTGTTGCGGGACCGCGTCCACGGGGAGCCCTCCGTGCCATAGGGAAAGCTGGAAACGCACGCCGCGGCCCGCGGTGACGCCGGCGGGGACAAGCGGAAAGCGCACCTCCAGAATGCGGAGGAAGGCGCACTCCACGGGGTCGTCGCTGGTGGCAGTGCCGGCGGCCAGCCGAATGGTCACGGACTGCGGCGGCGCGTTATCCAGCGATTGCAGCGTAATCCGCGCTTCCATGCCGGGCAGTTCGGGTTCCGTCCCGGAGCGGAAGTCCACGCGCACGAACAAGCTCTCGCCATCGCTGCCGAACAGGACCTCTTTCACCAGGAACTTCTTGCCGTGCATCGAACCCGAGCGCTCGTCGACGCGGTAAAGGCCGGCGCCCAGCCACTCGAAGTACGACGTCACTTCGCCATCGATGGTGGGGTGGATGGCGCCGGTGGGCGCCACGCGCACATCCGCCCTGGCCTCGCGCAGAATGGGCCGCGAGAGTTCCTCCGGCGGCACCAGGTTCAGGAAACGGTAGACGTTGGCCAGGTGGCTGCGGTAGAGCTGGTCGAACTCCGGGCGATTGGCGGAATCGTGTTCCGGGCCGTACCACCAGCACCAGTCGCTGCCTTCGGCGATCAGCAACTCCTCGTACGCCATGCGGCGGCTGGCTTCCGGGACGCCGGTGGTGGCGTCGTAGGTGGCGCGGGCGCGCAGCAACTGGGTCCAGGCCTGGTTATCTTCCTCGGCGCCGATCCAGATATCGAAGTTGGCGTTGATCCACGAGCCCGGGAAGATGTGGTCCAGCGGCTCGGGCGCCATCAGGCGGAAGGCTTCGCTGGCGGTCACGGCGCGCATGCGCGGGTCATCGCCGATGCGCTGGTAGAGTTCGCGCAGGAAGGGGCGGCCGTTGTGGTGATAGTATTCCCACGCGTTCTCGCCGTCCAGGATGATGGGCACCAGGGCGTCGCGGCCGGCGGCCAGAATGCCGGTGCAGTTCTGGCGGATGCGGTGCAGGAAATCGGCGGCCGCATGGGAGGCTTCCATCTTGGAATAGACGAAGCCGATCAGGTCGCTCATGAAATGGTCGCGGAAGATCAGCCGCATGCGGTTGCCCCCCTGGCGCCACTCGTAGGGACGGTACAGCCCTTCCACGGGCACCGCGCGCTGCTGGGTGCGGTCGAGCACCCCGCTATCGGTGGCGGCCCACTCGAAGCCCAGTTGGCTGGCCAGGGTGAAGACTTCGTCCGACACCGAGCCCTCGGAGGGCCAGAGACCGACCGGCGCCACGCCGAAGTGCCGCTCCACGTAATCGCGCGCCAGTTGGAGTTGGCGGCGGGCGTCGTCCGGATAGCGGAAGCGCGGCGGCAGCGGCACATTGGCGTGCGCCACCCTGGCGATGTTGGAATCGCACAATAGCGGCAGGATGGGATGGTAGAACGGCGTGGTGGAAATCTCGATCTGGCCGGCGGTGGCGAGCCGCCGGTATGCCGGCAGCACGCGGCCCACGATCTCGCGCTGCTTTTCGCCCATGCGCCGCTGGTCATCCAGGGTGAAGTTGCGGCCGCGCTCGATCCAGCCGCGCACCTCGGCGTCATCGGACTGGAACTCTTCGTCGAACCACGCGAGCTGCGACCACATCTGCACGTCGCGCAGTTCCTGGACGCTGAACAGGCTGCGCGCGCCGGACCTCTTCTGGGCGTTGCGCGCCTCGAAGAGCTCGCCGTAGCGCGGGTAGCGGTAGATCATGTGCGCCGGATCGGAGTAGAACGAGTGTTGCAGCAGGTGTTCGCGCTCGTATTCGGTCAGGTTTTCGGCCGGCTTGAGGGCGAGATCGAGGAACGGGTCGCGCGCCTGGCCGGAAGCGTACTCTTCCACCTGCGCCATCATGGAGGGCACGAGGTTGAAGGTCTGCTTCACCTTGGGGAATTCTTCGAGGATGCGCACCATGCCGTAGTAATCCTTGAGCGCGTGCATGCGCGTCCACGGGAGCTTGTACTCGCCGGAAATAAGGTCCTTATAAAACGGCTGGTGCATGTGCCATAAAAAGCACAGGTTGATCTGAGGCATTGGCTCTCAAGGGGGGCAAACAGTCTCGTCGCGCAGCCGGATCGGCCTGCCCCCATGCTTGCTCATCGTCCGAAAATGCTGCGCATTGGCGGCGGCGGCGCGTCCTTGCGGATGGCCCGCCAGAGGATGTCGTTCAGCTCGTTGTCGTCGTTCTCGTCAGCCTCCTCGAAATTCATGCGCGCGGCGGACCCAAAGGGTACCCCTGCGGCGGCGGGCCCAGAGGGCACCCCGGCCGGGTTTTTCTCCTCGAGAGAGATGCGCGGCTTCTCGGCGGTGTACGGGGCGGGGTTGGGCTGGCTCTGGAAGGCGGCGGTCATGGGGCGCGCGCCGGCATCGAAGTGCGTCATGGGCTTCAATCCCAGGAGGAACTCCATGGTGCGCAGC
>JADGNT010000729.1 GCA_017883345.1 Candidatus Solibacter sp.
GCCAACCGGGTCCCGTCCGGACTGACCGCTGCGGAAGCAATGCGGTCCTCCATGGGCCGCAGACCACTTCCTCCGTATGTCCTCACATCCCACACGTGCATCTCGCCGA
Organism: Candidatus Solibacter sp.; assembly: GCA_017883345.1. Lineage (GTDB taxonomy): Bacteria > Acidobacteriota > Terriglobia > Bryobacterales > Bryobacteraceae > Solibacter. The sequence goes on from JADGNT010000729.1 coordinate 110, forward strand.
TCTCCGTCGCCACGAACAGGCGCTCACCGTCCGGGCTGAAGGCGGCCGCGGAAGGCTCGGAAAAGCTATTCCCTGTCAGCACAGCCAGTGTGGCGCCGGAAACCGCATTCAGAATGCGGACGCTCTGGTCGCGCGATGCCGTTGCAATCAAGATCCCATCGGGACTGAACGCCACCGCTTCCACATCGGCGTTAAGACCAGGCTGGTTGAGTCTGACCTGGCCGGAGTTCGCGTCCCAGACCAGGACCCTGCCGCGAGTACCTACCATAAGCCTGGCCCCATCGGCCGAGAAAACTGGTCGAGACCATACTTCCACATCCTCCATCGTGAAGACGATCCGCCCCGAGCGCACGTCCCATACACGCAGGCCCTTGTATCCCGCGGCGGCGATGCGGAGGCCGTCCGGACTGAAGACCACACCACGCGCCGCCGGCCCGCTCCGGATGCTCGCGATCTCCGTGGCCGACGGGAGGTCCCAAACCCGCAGGCGTCCGTCTTTCGAGCTGGTCGCCGCGCGATGCCCGTCATTGCTCAAAGCGGCCGATTCAAGATTGTCCGCGTCTATTTTGAACTTGGCCAGGACCGTGCCGACTGCCGCCTCTATGAGGCTCAGCGCGTGGGCGCGCCTTGCGAGGATCTTCCCGCCGTCCTGGCTGATCGCCAGGATCTCTCCGAACCCGCCGTAGTTCGCGACTGCTTCATAGCTGGAGCCGTCCCACACGTGCAATGCAAACTGCGTGTCCCAGTAAATCCGCTCACCATTCGACCCGAAGGCGATCGTGGTGAAATACGGCCACCGCACAAAATCAAAGGAGGCCTTAAGCGTGGCAAGGCTGGAATCGGCACGGGACCAAAGGTGCCGCCACTCCCATCCGCGCAACTTCGGATCGCAAAGCAGAAGCTGCCGCCGGGCCGCATTTGCCTCGAAAGATCTCAAGTGCAGATCCGCGGCGTGAACATTGGACACGTAACTCTGGCGCTGCGCTTCCCGCTTCTCCCGTTCCGCGCGGAAGAACAGCGCCGTACTGACGCCGGCGCAGGCCAGGGAAACCAGCAGCAAGCCGGCAACGGCTACCACTCCGGTCCGATGCTTGCGTGCGAACTTCCGCGCCCGGTAAGCCGCGCCCGGAGGCCCGGCGTGGACCGGCTCGTCTTGCAGATGGCGTACCAGATCGGCTGCGAATTCCGAGGCCGATGCATACCGGCGCGTCCGGTCCTTCTCGATCGCCTTCATGGTGATCCAGTCCAGGTCCCCGCGCAGAAATCGCGCCAGCGTCCGCACGTCGGTGTGCCGGTGCCTAGCCACCTCACTCGCCGTCGCACCCATCCAATGCAGCTTGGCGGTGGGGCGAGGCGGCTCTTCCTCCCGAATCACGCGACGGATCTCGTCATGGCCCGCCTTGCGCAGCGACTGCGGGTCGAAGGGCAGGGCACCCACCAACAACTCGTAGAGCAGCACCCCCAGCGAATAAATGTCGGTGGACGTGTCCACGTCCAGACCGGTCATCTCCGCCTGCTCCGGGCTCATGTAGGCCGGCGTGCCGATCAGCACACCGATCTCCGTAAACACGGTCTTCTCGGTGAGTCGTTGGTTCGTGGCTTTCGCCACGCCAAAGTCGATCACTTTGGGCACCGGCTTGCCGTCCTGGATCATGACCAGCACATTGGACGGCTTGATGTCGCGATGGATGACGCCTTTCTGGTGCGCGTGATGGATGGCCTGGCAGACCTGGACGAAAAGATCCAACCGCTGGCGCATGCCGAGCAAGTGCCGGTCGCAGTAGTCGGTGATGGGGATGCCCGGCACATACTCCATGGCGAAGTAGGGACGGCCTTCGGGCGTCGCACCGGCGTCGTACACGTGGGCGATGTTGGGATGATCCATCAGCGCCAGTGCCTGGCGCTCCGACTCGAACCGCGCCACCACATCATGGGTATCCATACCGAGCTTGATGACCTTCAATGCCACCCGGCGCCGGATGGGCTTCTCCTGCTCGGCCAGATAGACGATTCCCATGCCGCCCTCACCGAGCACGCCAATGGGATGATAGGCGCCGAAGTTCTCAGGAAGCGGCTCCAACTGCGGCCGGGGACTACCGAGGGCCTCGGGCGCCGCCGTATTCGTCTCCGAATCCCGAGCCGGCGCTAAGGCCAAACGCAGCAAACACCGCGAGCAAGGCTTGCCGGGCTCCATCTCCGCTCCGCATTGTGGACAGGGCATGGATAACTCCCTTCGAGCCTTCCTGACGAGAATTCCGGAATCCGTTACAGCCCGTCAGCCGTTCAGCACTGCCGTCAAGTAGCGCAACTCGCCCTCCACCTCGCCCGGGTCCGAAACAGTCTGCGCAATCTCCTCTCGTACCAGGCTGGCAAACCGGCGGCGCAACCGGTGAACCGCCACGCGAACTGCTCCTTCGCTCATGCCCAGTTCTTCCGCCAGCGACCGGTAGGAGTCGGGGCCGGAGTCGCCGGTCAGCACGGATTGCAGCCGTTCAAATTGTTCGCCCTTTCCCGATGCCAGGCAATGCTGGCGGAGCCGGGCCATGGCGTTATCCACCACGGTGAGCGCCCAGCGGCGTTCGAAGATCCGTTCCGGCGTCAGGGGATCGGCTGGCTCGCGGCGGTAGTGCTCCTCGGCCGAGTGGGGGTCCAGCGGGACAACGGTGGAGAGACCGCCGCGTTTTTGCGCATGGTCGCGAGCCCATTCGTTGTGCATGAAGTGCTTGAGCGAGACCAGCAGAAAAGTCCGCAGACGCCCGCGCTCCGGCTGAAACTGGCGCAGCCACTGCTTCTCCAGCAAGCGCGTGAAGTACGCCTGGGTGAGATCCTCGGACGACGCCGGGTCCTGGCCGGATCGGCGGACGAAAGCGTACAGGGGATACCAGTAGGCGGAACAGAGGCTCGCCAGTGCCTCGCGTCCGTCCGGCGTGCCCTGATGCGCGGCCGCGACGACCAGGCTCCAGCGAGTTGAGGGAAATCGCCCGTCCCCCGGTTCCATAAGTAGATTATGGCGCGTTGAACGCCTGCTCGGAAATTGGCCAAGGGCAGAAAAACCGGCATCTCGGAAAGTGGCCCACGCTGGGCAGGTCCGATCGGGGAAACTTAGCAGATCACTCCCGTTACGCCGTCCACGAAAAGAGACGAGCAGGTTTACCCCATGCAGGGGTGTGGGCCGCGCGACGGGCGCGGAGGCGACGGTGGCGGCGGCGCCTGCGGCTCCTTGGGGCACACCGCTCG
>JADGNT010000730.1 GCA_017883345.1 Candidatus Solibacter sp.
TCTTGCCGCCCGAGCTGTATTCGGTATCGAGTGCCGGGAGCAATCTGGTCGAGGCTATGCAGCGGAGCCTTTATCACGAACTGGGCCATTCGATTTTCGATGCCGCCGGCCCAGAAACGGAGCGGCAAGTCAGGAGATTGCTTCGCGGTGGTCGCGCAATGCCTGTCTCCCTTCGGGCGCGAGAACAAGCAGCCGAATACTTTTGCGAGAGCTTCACGGCATACCGCTTCGAGGACGGGCTTGCGGACAAGGACCCAGAGGGCTACGATATGGTTGAAGCGATTCTTCGAATGGTGTTTTAGGAAATGACGCGAGAGGAACAACAGCAGCACGAAGCGCTTATTGCCATCGGCAGTGAACTGGACGATCTCCATCTCTCCGGGCGCCTCGATTTCGATGCTTTCAAATCGCTTCTCACCCGGGCGATTGCGGAAGTCGGTGCTGACCATGCGGATTTGGAAATGTTCTGCCACTTCGCGAGAGGCGACGGCTGGTGGGACTGGATGGTACAGGAACTCCAGAAGGCTCCTTCCCGGCGTGTTGCCTAATCCCCGCGCGATGGCGGCGTGATAGGCTGATTCGCAGATGAGAACTCGCCGAACCTCGTGGCGCATTCTCTCGTGCGTCCCTCTCGTGCGTGCGCCACATCTGCCGCTCGGTTTCTCATGAAGTTTCGCGGGCCGGCGGCCCATCCCAACAGGCGACACGAGCCGGATGCGTCTGTCTCACCTCCGGAACGGGACGGCCAAATTCAATGGGCTTTTTGGGCGAGTGGCGGAGAGCCTGGCGGAAGCGGCGGAGAAGCCGCGCTGGAAGGCTGGCAGCCCCAACGCTCCGGAAGCGGCGCGTTAAAAAGCGATGAAAATCACAACAGGAGCTGATCATCCGGATATAATAGGTTTGCGCCCATAAGGAGCGTTGGATTATGTTCTGGATTGTGTTTTTTTTGGCCCAAGCGGCCGTTCCGTCGCAGACTGAGCGAGGCGAAGCGCTCTTCTTCGACGCCCAACAAGGATGTGGGACCTGTCACGCGCTGAAAGGGAAGGGCACCGCGGTGGGCCCGGATCTGACTGGAATGGGGCGGCTGGGCCCGCAGGCGATTGCCATGGCGACGCGTTCGACCATCACGCAGTACGTGCAGGTGGTAAAGCTGAAGTCGGGGGGAGGAAGCTTCCCGGCGATGACGGGGAAGAAAGACGAGAAGAGCGTGGTGCTGTTCGATCTTTCGAAGAATCCGCCGGAGAAGAAGGAAGTGGCGCCGTCGGATATCGCATCGACGGGCAGCAACGATGTGTGGAAGCACCCGCCGGCCGCGAACAAGATCGGCAACGAGCAGTTAGCCGATATTGTGGCGTACATCAAGTATGCGACCACGGGGACGAAGAGAGCGGTCGACCCCGCGGACGTGAGGTAAGTTTGACGCTATTTCTTCGGGGGTGTGATATCGGTGACCGGGAGATCCCAGTGGCCCAGTAGGATCTCGAACCGCCGTTGTTCCTCGCGTATATACTTTGCCTGGTCGGGCCAGAGCTGCTTGATGAGGCGCTCTTCGTCGGGATTGGCGGTGGTCGCCACTGTCGAGTTCTTGAACCGAATGGTAACGCGGTAATCCCAGCGCCCATCCTCGGTCGTGTGGTTGGCCGGCTGCTCAATTTTCACCGAGAGCATGCGGCCGCTCTCGACGTTCTTCTGGAGCAGCGGGTAGTGGTTTTTCAGGAAGAGTTGCAGGAATTCCTGCTGATGCCCCCATTGCACCTTATAGTAATACTCCATTGAGTAGGGCTGGTCAGGTGCCAGTTGTGGCGGGGCGCCCTGGGCGAGCAGTGGCGGCGCACAAGCAAAAACCAATAGGGCTAAGGGTAGGTTTCTCATCAATCCTCCATCCGAGAGTGAATTGAATTCTAGCAGGCTGCGGAATGCGTTGGGAGCAAACCAAGGGGCCGAGCGGGGACAGACAGGCCTGACAGCGAATTTCCGGCAAAGTCAGCCAGAAATTCATGTCAGGCTTGTCAGTCCCGGTTTGTCTATTGGCCGGTGGCGGCGGCGCCTGGTGCGGCGGCGGGTTTGCCGGCGTCGAGGTGGTCCCAGTTGAGAATGGCGTTGAAGGCCAGGAAGTAGGTGCCCTGGGTCTGCCATCGCCAGAAGGGGCGGAGCGCGAACATCACGACGTGACCGGCGCCGATCGGCATATCGACCACGAGGGCGCGGTTGGCGATGGCCTCGCCGCCGCCTAAGGTGCCGGAGAGCAGCATGTCGTTGGCATTGGCTGGGAACTGGAGCACTACGCGGGGGCGCGGTCCGGTGTCAGCGCCGAAGGCACCGCGTCCACCGCCAGCGCCGCGTCCACCGCGTCCACCGCGTCCGCCGCCCGTGGCGGGGGCCGCGGCCGTGGCTGCCGGTGCATCGCTGGGGTCGAGCGGGGAGGTGTGGATGGGCACGGCGTTGGGCGTGACGTTCTGGCCCTGGCCGCCGTTGATGGCGCCGGCTGCGCCGGCTCCGCCGCGTCCACCACCGCCGCCACCGAAGCCGCCGAATCCGCCGCCACCGGTGGCGGCGGCATTGAGCACTGGATCCTGGTTGAAGTAGACCGGCAGATCCTTGCCGTCATAGCCGTAGGCGATGGGGCTCTTGAGGTCGGAGAACACGCCGCGCAGGATGGAGCCGCGCGCGAACAACTCGGCGGGATGCTCCACGGTGACGCCGCCGGCGAGGTTGTACTCGGCCATCAGGGCTGAGGTTCCACCTTCGGTGATCAGTGTGCCGCCCTGCTGGACGAACCTGGCCAGCTCCTGCAGACCTTCGAAGCCCATGCCGCCGCGGATATCGTCGGTCTCGTCGACGCCGCCCAGATTGGGCGTCTGTTCGGTCTTCTTGTAGGGAATGGGCGCGGTACCGGTCATGGCGATGCCGTTGATCATGGAGGCGGAGGTGCCGCCCACGTGGGGGAAGACGATGACGTCGTACTTGGAGCGCAGGTTGCCTTCCTTGAGTTTCTGGTCGGCGAAGTAGGTGTAGGGGACGCTGTAATAATCCAGCGCGGCGCGTACCCAGCCTTCATCCTGCGTGCGCGACCAGGAATGGATGTAGCCGATGCGCGGGATGGTCAAGGCGTGGGTCTTGACCGGCGGGGCGGCGGCCACGGCCCAGGCGGAGAGCCCGAGATCCTTGAGCTGCGGCTCGAGTGTGGCGCGACTGGCGTTGGGGATGATGAGGGCGCCGGCGCGCAGCTTGCGGCCGTTGAGGTCGAAATCCTCCTCGGCGACCAGCATCTTGATGTCCTTGTTCTTAAAGCGGAAGGTCATCAGGTTGTTGTCGCTGGTGTGTTCGACCACCAGCGTGCCGCCT
>JADGNT010000074.1 GCA_017883345.1 Candidatus Solibacter sp.
GTCCTGGCAGAACGGTTTCGACCTGGCCCCCGACCGCGCCCTCGTCACCCGTCGCCAGCTCATGGAACGCGCCGTTGCCGATGACATGCACCTGATGGCGTTTCACTTCCCGTTCCCTTCCATCGGCCGTGTTACCGCCAAAAACGGTGGGTGGCTGTGGACGCCCGGCTGGTAACCTAGACAGTATGGAAACCGGATGGGTTTTGCTGCTCGCCTCTCTCGCCGCCTCTGCCGCCGAGCCACCCGCCTTTACCCCGCCCATGGGCTGGAACAGTTGGGATTCCTACGGCACCAGCGTCACCGAAGCCGAGGTCAAAGCCAACGCCGACTACATGGCGGCCAAACTGAAGCCTCACGGCTGGCAGTATGTGGTGGTCGATATTCAGTGGTCGGACCCCTTGGCCAAACCGCATGGCTACCGGCCGAACGCCGAACTGGCCATGGACGAATACGGCCGCCTCATCCCCGCCGCCAACCGTTTCCCTTCAGGCTTTAAAGCGCTCGCCGATTACCTCCACGGCAAAGGCCTCAAGTTCGGCATTCACATCATGCGCGGCATCCCGCGCCGCGCCGTGGCCGCCAACCTGCCCGTCTTCGACAGCAGGGCGCGCGCCGCCGAAATCGCCGATCCCAAATCCATCTGCCGCTGGAATACCGACATGTACGGCATCGATATGTCCAAGCAGGGCGCCCAGGACTACTACGATTCCATCCTCCAGCTCTATGCCTCGTGGGGCGTCGATTACATCAAGTGCGACGATATCGCCATTCCCTTCCACGGCGACGAAATCGCCGCCTTGCACAAAGCCATCGGCAAGACGGGGCGCGCCATGGTGCTCAGCCTCTCGCCGGGCCCCGCCGATCTCGCCAAAGCCGATTTCTACTCCGCCAATGCGAACCTCTGGCGCATCTCCGACGATTTCTGGGATCTCTGGCGCGACCTCCGCAAGAGTTTCGACCTGCTCGAAAAGTGGAGCCCGTACGCCAAACCCGGCGCCTGGCCCGATGCCGACATGCTCCCCCTCGGCCGCATCGGCATCCGCGCCGAACGCGGCGACGACCGCCCCACGCGCTTCACCCACGATGAGCAGCGCACCCTGATTACGCTATGGTCGATCGCCCGCAGCCCCCTGATGTTCGGCGGCGATCTCCCCAGCAACGACGCCTTCACCGAAGCGCTGCTCACCAACGATGAAGTCCTGGCCGCCAACCAAAAGGGCGCCGGCGCGCGCAAGCTCTCGCAAGACGGCGATGCCGTAATCTGGACGTCCACCGTCGCAGGAGCCGCGGGCAAGCAGTACCTGGCGGTCTTCAATATCGGCGAGCAAGCGCGGGAGATCGCGATCCCCGCGTCCGGCCCACTCCGCGACGTGTGGGAGAAGAAAGACGTGGGCGCGTTGCAGTCCGTGAAGCTGCCCCCACATGCCTCCGCCATGTACCGCGTGAAGTAGTGGCGTAGGGCTCGCGCTGTGAATTAGGGCATGTTCTATCTTTCGCAATGGGCGTGACGCGGCCATGTGCGTGCGCCGCGTTCGAACAGGGAGCAAAACCTCCGTCTTTCGGGGGTTCGCGGACCATAGCAAAAGCTCGCTACGAATCTAATTGTAAAGGCCCAGGGGAACGGACACCAGAATCGGCGCTCCGGTATACCTCCTGGCAAGGAATGGCGAAAAAGACTGGAAGGAATAACCGGAGATCTGAACGACCAGACGATAGTTGTCCGTTCCTTCATCTGGCGCGGACACATTCACCATCGCCGGCGTCAGTCCGAAGGAGGGTGCGGTTCCATCCGTCGGCGCGATTGGATGAGAATACAGCGCCATGTTTGTGATCGCCAGGCTATTCGACGGATCGGTGACAGCACCCCACCTTGCCGCGGAACGCGCACGCTCGACGACCGCCTGCTGGCAAAACAAGAATTGCCCGAAATCCAATATGCCGATCAGGATCAGGAAAAAGATGAGAGAGATGAGTGCCAGCTCCACCAGGACACTGCCACTGGTGGTCTGACGCCGCGAACTGTTGCCGATCGCGATGTCCGTCACAAGGGTGTCCAAATGCCCTGATACGGGTAGGTTACCCGGGGCTTGTTGCTCAGCGTAGTCCTCCTGAAAACCGAATCAATGATATAGCCGCTGATCGAAACCGTCATGGCGCTGGGTACGCCATTGGTGAACGTTACAGTCAGGCTGACATTGCCAGGCGTAATGCCGCGCACGACCGGAGATGTGCCGGCAGTAGGACTCCCGTACAGCGTCATGTTATGCACGCCCGCCAAAAATGCGGTGGACGGTGCAATGGTAGGCGAATCGTAGGGTATTAGCGATGCGAACCTGGCGCCCTGAGCCACGGCGCTTTGTAGTCGATTGTATTGGAGGAATGTGTAGCCGAACTCAAATGTTCCCGCGAACATCGCGAAGAGTACGCCCGACCCCAGCGCAAACTCGATGATGGCAGTTCCCGCGCGACTGCGCGGCAGGCTCGGTCTTTTGCTCATCGGGTTATTCATTGAACTAACCGCACCGCGGATGCACCGGTAGTACCACCTGCCCCCGGGCCAATGCCTCCAATGTTGTACGGCCCCGCGTAGATGGCACAGTAGGGATCGTTACCGTTGGTCTTCTTAACGTAGTAATCGCTTGGCGAACCGTTTGTTAGAAGCAGGAACATCCCGTAGCCAGTTACGTTGGTGTGAGTGGGGTCGATGGGGTCCACAATATTCACCGGGATCAGCCGTCTACCGTTGTGAACCGAGCTGGCCAGGTAAGCCGTAACGGTGCTGTCGGAGATATCGGTGTCCTGGTTGGCGCGCTGGTCCAAATACCCGGCTTCGGATGCCTTGTTTCCGTTGCTGAGAAAAGGGTAAATGTTGGTACCCACGGCCACCGGTTCTAATTGAACGAGATCCAGAACCTCAGCCGCGATCAGGCTGTTTGACCCTCCTCCCCAAAATCCGTCAATACTGGCAGCCCAGTTGGAGACGACGGCGATCAGTGTAGCTTCGCTATCGCCCGAGCAGGGCGGCGAATTGAAGCACTTTTCCGGTGTGTTGGGTGAGATGGTGCCGCAATAGGCCCGTGTATTGTTGTATTGCGGCCACTGGATGTCGTAGGAATTCCCGACGACCAGCCCAAAGCTCGGTCCAGTTGTGTTGGTGCTGACCGCGGTGTACGGAGCCACACCTCGCTTGAACGAGGTGATTGCAATCTGGCCGGCGGCGGCGCTCGAAACTAGACTGAACGTGCTCTTCGCTACCACCAACGGAAGAAAGTACAACGCCACCGGAACGGTAGCTGTGACACGAGCATATCTGTATCCCGTCGCGGGATTCGGACTGGCGACCCATGGCCCGGCGGCCGCTGTGGAGAATGTGGCCGAGGAAATGCTGATGCTGGTTGTGCCGAAATTCCAGTGGTTTGCCGAAGCAGTAACGGCCGCGTGGGCTCGGGCGATGCCAGTGGTTGTACCGTCCAGCGCCAGCGCTGCCGCGAGCGCCGCGGAATCGCAGTAGGCTTGTGTCTCATTCTTGGCGATGAACATTCGGCCAACGTCCACGGCCAATCCGACGACGGCAAAAACACCCACCGCGGCCAGGGCCATAGTCACCAGCACGAAACCGCGCTGCCGGCCAGGACGGCGGGAACGCGATGCGTCCGTTGCCATTGCTGCGCCCCCTCGATTCAATAGACCATGAAAGCTGGGACGCAGGAATGGTGCGGCTCATGTACGCTCACCGGTAAAGACACCTAAATCGTGGAGGGAAAACACCGTGTCGCGCAGGCTGGACGGCGTGAAGACCGCGCATCCCGTCTCCGCGGTGAAGACCCGTCCTCAAAACCCCGCCTGCTCCGTCCGCGCAATGATCTCCCCCTGTAGTGCCGGCGTCAAATCGCAGAAGTAGTCGCTGTACCCCGCCACCCTGACGATCAGATCGCGATGCTTCTGGGGCTCGCGCTGCGCTTCCCGCAAGGTTTCCGCGGTCACGATGTTGAACTGTATGTGGTGCCCGTCGAGCTTGAAGTACGACCGCACAAGCTGCGCCAGATGCTCCAACCCGCTCTCCCCTTCCACCAACCGCGGCGAGAACTTCTGGTTGAGCAATGTCCCTCCCGTGCGCGCGTGATCCAGCTTCGCCGCCGATCGGATCACCGCCGTCGGCCCATTCCGGTCTACCCCCTGCGTGGGAGAAATGCCGTCGCTGAGCGGTTCCCACGCGCGCCGTCCATCCGGCGTGGCCCCGGTCACCGACCCGAAATACACATGGCACGTGGTCGACAGATAATTGACGCGATAGACGCCGCCCTTGGTGTTGGGGCGCCCGTCGATCTCGTCGTGGAAGGCGTCGAACACCGCCCGCAGGATGCCGTCGGCGTAGGCGTCGTCGTTGCCGTATTTCGGCGTCTTGTTCCACAACTGAAGGCGCAGCTTCTCGTAGCCGGCAAAATCGGCGTCCAGCGCCGCGAGCAGCTCGTCCATGCTGGCCGTCCCCCGGTCGAACACGTGAAAGCGGATGGCCGACAGGCTGTCCGTCACCGAGCCCGGCGATGTCCCCATGATGTACGTGGTGTTGTAGCGCGGCCCGCCATCGTTGTAATCCCGCCCGTTGGCGATGCAATCCTCCACCAGGAGCGAGAGGAACGGCGCCGGCATATATCGCGCGTACAGCCGCTCGATCACGTTGTTGCCGCGAACCTTGATCTCAATGAAGTGGCGCAACTGCCGGCGGAACGCCTCGAACAGCTCGTCGTAAGAGCCGAACTCGCGCGGATCGCCGGTAACGATCCCGATCTGCTTCCCGGTGCGCCGGTCGCGCCCGTTGGCGAGCGTAATCTCCAGAACCTTCGCCGTATTGAAGTAGCCCGTCAGGATGTAGGCTTCCTTGCCGAACGCCCCCGTCTCCACGCACCCGCTGATGCCGCCCGCGCGCGCGTCTTCGATCGACTTGCCCTGCCGCAGCAATTCCTCCACCACCATATCGGCATTGAAGATGGAGGGCTGCCCCCAGCCTTGGCGCACGATTTCGAGGCCGCGCTTCAGAAACCGGTCGGGACTCTTCTTGCTCAACTGGAGGTTCGACGAAGGCTGCAAGAGCCGCATCTCGTCGATCACGTCCAGAATCAGCCAGGTCACCTCGCCGACCCCATCCGTGCCATCGCTCTTGAGGCCGCCCGTATTGATGTTGCAGAAGTCCGTGTAGGTGCCGCTCTCCGCCGCCGTGACGCCCACCTTGGGCGGCGCCGGCTGATTGTTGAACTTCACCCAGAAGCACTCCAGCAGCTCCCGCGCCGCTTCCCGGTCCAGCGTGCCGCCGGCCAGCCCATGCTCGTAAAACGGCGCCAGGTGCTGGTCCAGACGTCCCGGGCTGAAGGAATCCCAGGTGTTGAGCTCGGTGATCACACCCAGGTGGACGAACCAGTAAGCTTGCAGCGCTTCGTGGAAATCGCGCGGCGCGTGCGCCGGCACGTGGCGGCAGACTTCGGCGATGCGCCGCAACTCCGCCTTGCGCTCCGCCCGAGGTTCCTCGTCCGCCATGCGCAGCGCCAGGTCGGCGTGCCGCTCGGCGAAGCGTATCACCGCGCCCGCCGCAATCCGCATGGCCTTCAACTCCTGCTGCTTGTCCCACGCCCGCGCGTCGCCGTTCCAGTCCAGACGCCCCAGCGCGGCATCGATATCCGCCTGAAGCTCCAGCAGGCCCTGGCGATAAATCACGTCGCCCAGCACCGTGTGTCCCGGCGCGCGCTGCTCCATGAACTCGGTGAAAACTCCGGCGGCGTAGGCGTCCTTCCACTCGGGCGTCATCTCCGCGAAGATGCGGTCGCGCATCGAGCCGCCCTGCCAGTAGGGAATGACCTCCTCCGCCTGTATGCGCCGCGCCTCATCGCTCACCGTGTAAGAGATCTTCTCGCGCGTGTGCAGGATCTCCAGGTCTTCCATGCTGTGGCAGCAAAGCTCCGGATACGAGGGCGTGCCCTTGGGCGCCGGCCCCCGTTCGCCCACGATTAACTCCTCGCTGCCGATGTAGATCGTCTTGCGCTCCATCAGGTAGACCAGCGAGCGCGCGCGGCGCACCGGTATGGAGAGCGCCGCGTCAGAGGTGCGGTAGAACTCGGTCAACAGCCGGGCGCGTTCCAGGGAGAGCCACGGCTTGGTTTCCAGGCTGCCGGCGCGTAGACGCGCCACTCGCTCCGTCATAAGACGCTCCTTCAACCGGCGATCTTCACCGGAATTCCCACAGCTTCCATCTCCGCCGCGATCGCGGCCATCGCGGCGGCCGGCGGCGGCGCCGTCCGCTCCAGGCGGTATTCGCGCCCCAGCCGCTGGTATTTCTCCGCGCCGGCGCGATGGTAGGGCAGCAGATCGACCCGCGTCAAACCGAGCGGCGCCAGATAGTCGCAGGCCGCGCGCACATCGGTGGCGCCATCGTTGACGCCGGGCACTACCGGAATGCGCACCGTCACCGGCCGGCCCGCCGCCACCAGCGCTTCCAGGTTCTCCAGGATATTGCGATTGGGCCCGCCCGTGTACTGCCGGTGGCGCGCCGGGTCGAGGATCTTGAGATCGTAGAGGATCAGATCGGCCAGCCCCCCAATGCGCAGCACGCTCTCCCGCGCCGCCGCCCCGCAGGTCTCGATGGTGGTGTGGATGCGGCGTGCGCGGCACGCGTGCAGCAGCGCTTCCAGCAATTCCGGCTGTGCGAACGGCTCGCCGCCGGTGAAGGTGACGCCGCCCCCGGATTCATCGAAGAACACCACATCGCGCTCGATTTCCGCCACGATTTCCGTCACCGTCATGGTCCGTCCGGCCACGGAGCGCGCTTCCGCCCCGCAGGCGGCTGTGCAGGCGGCGGCGCAGGTGGCGCAGAGCTGGCCATCGCCGGTCACGGTCATGCGCTCGCCCGTGCGCTCAATCGCGCCGTGCGGGCAGATGGCCGCGCAATCGCCGCACAAACGGCAGCGGTCCACGGAGTAAAGCACCTCGGGAGAGAAACTCTGGCTTTCCGGATTGTGACACCACCAGCAGGACAGTGGGCAGCCCTTGAAAAACACCGCTGTGCGGATGCCGGGCCCGTCGTGCAGCGAAAACCGCATGATATGGAAGATCACGCCGGAGGCTTCGGTATGGCCATTCGAGAGCACAGGACCTCTAAGTCTGTAAATACGGTATCATGCTGCTTGCCATGGTGGGGCGGACCGCCCGGTCCGCGGGTGCTTAAACGTTTTCGGACACACGACGAAAATGGGGCGTATCCTGCCAGGGAAACCGAGGACAGACAGCGAATTTCCGGCAAACAGCGCCGGAAATTCATGTCAGTCCCCGGTTTGCGTAGAGGCCCGGCAGGCGTCATGATAGAGGTATGACTCAGTTGCGGGAACGCTGGGAAGGCGTGTCCCTGCCCGGGGATTATCTTCTCCAACAGTGGTTGAGCGGCGATGAGGCCGCCGGGTTTTTTGAAACTTCGCTCGCCTCCGACGGGCGGCGCGCCATTGTCAAGCTGGTGCCGGAGTTTGCAGGTGATGGCGCCGCCCAGCTCGCTCTGTGGCAGCGCACGCGCAGCTTGCGGCATCCGAATCTGCGCGAGTTACTGGATTGCGGGCGCGCCGAACTGGCGGGTGAAATCGCTGTCTACGCCGTGTTCGAATACGCCGACGATACGCTCGCCTCCGCGCTCGGCCAGTCGCCCCTGTCGGAAGCCGAAGCGCGCGAAGTGCTCGACGCGGTTGTCGACGCGTTGGGCTACCTGCAGGCCCAGGGCCTGGCTCATCCCGCGCTCGACCCGGATCACGTGGTAGCCGTGGGCGAGCGGATCAAGCTTTCCACCGATTGGCTGCGTGAAGCCGCGGCGGACGCACCGTACACCGGCGAGCTGCGGGCATTTTGGCGCCAGATCTCACCTTCTACGCCGGCGCGGAGCGCGGACATCCTCGCCCAAGCCTTGGGCGCCGATCCCGGCACCGGCCCGTTGCCGCCGGACCCAGAGGATACCCCGGCCCCGGCCGAAATCGCGCCGGCCGCGGGTGTCGCGGTGCGGCCGGCAGAGGCCGCGGCTCCGCCCAAGCCTTTTCCCAAGTGGATACTGGTGGGCGCCGCCGGAGTCGTGCTGCTGATCCTCGGACTGCACCTGCGCCGCGCTCCCGAGGCGGCGGCGCAACCGGACCCCGCCCCCGGCTCCGCACCGATGGCGGCGGCGCCCGCCGTTCCCAAAGCCAGCCGTGCTCCGGGAACGATCTCCACGCCGGCATCCAAGCCGGTCCCGGCCGGCCAAGGAATGTGGCGCGTGATCGTCTACACTTACCGGACCCACGATGCCGCCGCCAGGAAAGCCGATCGGATCAATGAACGCCACGCCGATCTCGCAGCCACGGTATTTTCGCCGCAGGATAAGCAGGGCTACTTCCTGGTCGCTCTCGGCGGACGCATGAGCCGCCAGGACGCAGTGCGCCTGCAAGAGAAGGCGCGCGCCGAGGGACTGGCGCGCGATGTGTACGTGAAGAAATTCCTAGATTGAGGCGGGCGGCCAGGTATTTTGCTAGAGGCTGTGACAGAGATGGCAGCCGGCTTCGGGGGCTGGGGCCAGGGTATGAGCGGGCCTCTCGAAACCGGAGTGCGCGAGCAGGACGGTGGCCTTGCCGGCGTTTACCTGTAAGGGCATGCCTGCCCCGCCGTCACAGCGGAGGAGCCGGGCGCCGGCCGGTGGAACGCCTGCCGCCGTCCGGAGCGGAACGTCCGCGCCGGCTTGGCGGCAAAGATCGAGCGCTGCCGTCCGGCTGGCGGCATAGCCGCCGCCGATGATCATTACGACCGCGGCAGCCACCGCGAGCGCCGCGCGGGGGAACTCCCAGCGCTTAACCGGCGCGAACCCCAGGCGAATCCTCAGCATGCGCGGCGTCGCCACCGGGGCCAATGCCAGGGCCAATTCCCGGGCTAATTCCTCTTCAGGCCAGTCAGACATGCGAGCTTCCTTTCAGATGCGACAGCCGCCGCCCCAGAGCCTTATGGGCGCGATTGAGGCGCGACGCGACGGTCCCCATGGAGCAGCCCAGCACCGTTGCGATCTCCTCGTACGCCAATCCCTCGGTGTAACGCAGCACCACCACGATGCGCTGCTCGGCGGGCAGTTTCTCGACGGCGCTCCGCACCCGCCCGCGCATCTCCGAGTGCAACAGCCCGTGCAACGCGTCGCCCGGGGCGCGCAGCACCGCCAGGACTTCGGCGGCGAGGGGAATCAGACGCCAGGAGCGACGCTTATGATCGAGGCAACTGTTGACCACCAGGCGGTACACCCAGGTGCCGAAAGAGGAATCGCCGCGGAACTCGGCCATCGAGGAGAAGAGTTTGAGGAAGGTATCCTGGGCGATGTCCATGGCGAGCGCTTGATCGCCGCTGAAGCGCAGGGCGATCGAGTAGATCCTGTCCTGGTAGGTCTCAAATAGGGCGCGAAAGGCGTCCCGCTCCCCGCGGCGGCACCCCTCAATGAGATCGCGATCCGACCCTTCCAGCACCATCCAGGCCATGAGACGATGATAGCCCGGATTTTCTTCCAGGAAAGTGGCGGGCGGGGAATCCCAGGCGGCGTATTCATGGCCAGCTTTCCCGAAAACGTTTAAGCACCCGCGTACCGCCTCCGGATTGTGGTTGGTTCGCGGTTGTCCTATGATGACTGTGACCCCGTGAGCCAACTATGATCAGGTCCGGCTATTGCGCTAGAGCGCTGACTATCTTCGGCGCGTGCGCTGCCTGGTCGCAAACCGCGCCCCCGCCGCCGCAAACGCCCGCCAAGAGCGCGGCGGAAATGGCCACGCACGATGAGCCGGCGCTGTTCAAGGCGCGGGTCAACCTGGTGATGGTGCCGGTGGTGGTCCGCGACCGCCAGGGCAAGGCGGTAGGCACCCTCAAGCAGGAAGATTTCCAACTGTTCGATAAGGGTAAGCCGCAATATATCGCGCGCTTTTCCATGGAGAAGGCGGCGGGCCGCCTCAATAAAGCGAGCGGCGCCGTACCCGTCCCCAGCCCGGATAAGCCATCCGAGGAGAAACCCGCGGTCGACCTGCCGGACCGCTTTATCGCCTACCTGTTCGACGACGTGCACATGAAGTTCGGCGATCTGGTGCACGCCAGGGACGCCGCCGGCCGGCACATCGATACCGCCCTGCGCACCACCGATCGCGCCGCGATTTACACCACGTCGGGCCAGACCATCCAGGATTTCACCGACGACCGTACCCTGCTGCACGAGGCGCTGGCCAAACTGCGCATGCGCCCGGTCACCGGACAAGGCCTCAGCAATTGCCCCAACATGACCTATTACATGGCGGACCTGATCGTGAACAAGAACGATCCGACCGTGTTGGACGCCGCGGCGCGGGATGTCATGTCGTGCCAGAGCCTCGATCCATCGCAATACGCCCAGGCACAGCAGATAGCCCGGCAGGCCGCGCAGCAGGAACTGAATCTCGGCGATCATGAGACGCGGCTCGCCATGGGGGTGATCAAGGAGCTGGTTCGCCGCATGGCGGCGATGCCGGGGCAGCGCTCCATCATCCTGGTCTCCAACGGGTTTGTGACCTTGGCGGAGCACTCGATCGAAAAGACCGACATCATGGACCGCGCGATTCGCTCTAGCGTGCTGATCAACTCGCTGGATGCGCGCGGCCTTTATACGGACACATCCGATATAACGCGCCAGGGCACCAACAATGTTACGGAAATGGTCCTGCATCAGATGGAGCGCGAGACCAACCGCGCGCAAGCCGATGTGATGGCGGAACTGGCGGCGGGCACGGGCGCCAGCTTCTTCCAGAACAACAACGATCTGGACGCCGGGTTTGCGCGCCTGGCGACGGCTCCGGAATATTATTACCTGCTGGCCTTTTCTCCGCAGAACCTCAAAATGGACGGCAGTTTCCACGCGCTGAAGGTGACGCTCAAGGCCGTGAAGGATGTGAGCGTCGGGGCGCGCACGGGCTATTACGCGCCGCGGCATCTGGAGAATGCCATCGAGACCGCGAAGCGCGAAATCGAAGAGGCGCTGTTCTCGCGCGAGGAGATGAGTGATATCGCGGTGGAATTGCATACCCAGTTCTTCAAGTCGGGCGCGGACACGGCGCGCGTCTCGCTGGTCATCAAGGTGGACGTCAAACATCTCAAGTTCCGCAAGGAAGCGGACCGCAACTGCAACGAAATCACGGTGGTGGCGGGCCTGTTCGATCGCAACGGCGTGTATGCCGCGGGCAACCAGAAGAAAATTGAGATGAAGCTGAAGGACGAGACGGTGGAAAAACGCCTGGACGGAGGCTTGACCATCCGCTCCAGTATCGATGTCAAGCCGGGCACTTACTCGGTCCGGCTGGTGGTCAGGGATGTCGAAGGACAATTGATGTCGGCGCAGAATGGCGCCGTCGAGATTCCGTACTGAGAGGTGTAGCATGCGATTCCAGCGCACGATATTATTGAGCGGTGTTCTTCTGCTGATGGGCGCTCCGGCGCCGGCCCAA
>JADGNT010000731.1 GCA_017883345.1 Candidatus Solibacter sp.
TTTATCGGCGATCTTGTGGAGCTTGACGTTGCGCATGTACTGCATGGTCCAGCCGGTATCGTCGTAGGGGCGCGGGTTGGCGGTGGGATAGTTCTGCACGCCGAAGTACATGTCGAGGAGGGTGTGGTAGGGCTGGTCGCCGCGGATGACGTAGTCGCCGGCGGCCACGTCCACATTGCCGATTTTGAAGGCGGCGCCAGAGGTGTGGATCTCGATGCCCTGGCGGCGGAGTTCGTTGACGAGGTCGGCGGCATCGGCCTTGCGGCGCTGCGCGGCGGGGACCACCCAGGCGAAGTCGGGGCCGTTCCTGCCCTTGTCGATGGCGCGCTGGTTTTTCAGCCAGTAGTTTTCGAGATAGAGTTCATGGTCCTTGGCCACTTTGTTCATGGCGATGAGGAGCGCCGATTCCTGGATGTTGGTGTTGTTGCGCGGTCCCCAGGCGATGGAGGGGAGCGGCGGATTGGGGCGGTACCATTCGCGGCTGGTCTGGGTGGCGCCGAGGGTCAGGTTGGGGTTGACGTCGGGGCCGTAGCTCTGGACTTCGTAGAAGCGGCCGAAGGAGTTGTGAGTGATGGCGATCCAGAAGAGGTAGTTGGGGACCCAGCCATCGTAGAAGCCGTAGGTGAAGACGCCGGGAACGCCGCGCTTGGCCATTTCCATGACTTCGGTCTGGCCGAGCAGCCACCATTCGTCGATGGCGATGGCGTCGAGCGCGGTGTTGTAGGGGCCGGTGCCGGTGGAGACGTATAGGTACGACTGCGCCTCGTGCAGATCGTGCAGGATGGTGGGGTGCCATTCCAGCACGCCCTTGGTGAAGTTCCTGGTGATCTTGAGATACTGGCCCATGCCGTCGCGATTGTTGTCGTGTTGCACGTACTTGCCCCAGTACATGAGGGGCAGGCGCTGGCCGGTGCGCTTGTTGTAGTAATAGGTGTCCACTTCGCGCTCACGGCCGTCCACCTCGAGGACGGGGGTGATAAAGGTGATGGAGTTGTTGCGGATGGTCTGGATGAACGGGGTCTCTTCGACAATCAGGCGGTAGGCGAGTTCGATGAGCATTTCGGGGCCGCCGGTTTCGGGCGAGTGGATGCCGCTGTTGGCCCAGTAGAGGGGCTTGCCGACCTTGATGAGCTCGCGGGCCTGGTCGCCGGTGAGTTGGCGCGGGTCGCCGAGTTTGGCGAGGATGTCCTTGTATTTGTCGAGGTTCTTGATGGTGGCCTCGTCGGCGATGGCGAGGATGACCTGATCTCGACCCTCCTCGGTAGTACCGATCTTCCAGAATTTGGCGCGCGGGGAGGCTTTGGCGAGGGCCTCGTAGTAGCGGTAGATGTCCTTGGCGTAGGTCAATTCGCCGGGCTTGCCGGGAATGCGTCCGAGGAATTTGAGGGGCGACGGGACGGTATCGGACGCGGGCATGTGGTCCACCAGCTCGGTGGTGATACGCGGGTCTTGCAGGTACTCCTTGATGAGCTTGGTGTACTCTTCGTCGATCTTCTGGGGGGCGGGAGCGGCGGTGGCGGACGCCGGTTTCCCTTTCTTGGCCTGGCCGAATGCGGGGCCGGAAACGAGAGCGAGAGAGAGCAGCGCGCTCCCGAGTGCGAAGCGGAGTGACATGGTGAAGATCCTTCCCTGGGATCTCAAAGTCTGACCTTTTAGGGTGTGCGTGTCAACTGGAGGGAATAACGCGCGACCTCTCGCCAGGGATGCCAAAGCATATTGAGCCGCCGATGAACGCCGATGAACGCGGATAAGCAGATTGGTTTTATCCGCGTTGATCGGCGTTCATCGGCGGCCAGAGGTTCTTTGGGGAACTCTCCGCCGCTGCTGTGTGTGTGCGGAGGGCTACCAGCCGCGCTGGAGGACCACTTCCCTGGCCAGATGGACGACTTCGGGCCGGGCGAGGCGGCGATAGTCTTCCTGGCTGAGATGGACCACGTCGCGGTGAGTGCCGGCATTGAAGACGATCTTCTCGTCGGCCAGCAGATTGGCGTCCATCAGCACTTTCATGTTGTACAGGTTGCCGAAGGGCGGCATGGCGCCGAGATCGCAATCGGGAAAGATGCGCGCCAGTTCGGCTTCGGTGGCGAGGCGCGCCGTGTTGCAGCCCAAGGCGTCGCGCACTTCCTGAAAATCGACCACCTTGCTGGCGGGCAGCACCAGCATCTTGTACTCTCCGCTGGCGAGCACGACGACCACCTTGGCGACTTCCTGGGGCGGCACGTGTTCGACGCAGGCGACTTCCCGAGCCGTGTAGGCCAAGGGATGGACCGTGTGCGTGTAGGGGACACCGCTCAGGTCGAGGAATTCTTGCAGCTTGGCTAGAATGGGCATGCAGAACCTCCGGGGATATTGTGCGCTTAGTGAACGGCGAAGTCCAGGGGGTGTAGTTGGCGGCGGCATGCGGAAGGTCTTAGAAGAGGGGTAAACGAGTGCCGGAAAACGCTATCGCTAGATCGGTCTCCTTGTTATTGGCGGTGAGCTCGCTGGGCGCGGCGCAGTTGCCGCTGGTTTTCGAGCGGAACGCCGGGCAAGCCAGGAAAGACGTGCGCTTCCTCGGCCGCGGCGGAGCGGAACAGATCGCGCTGCTGGACGGGGGCAGTTTTCGCACTCACGGCGTGGAGATCCGTCTGGCGCGTGGCAACCCGCGCGCGGTCGCGGTTGGTCTCGAACCGCTTCCGGGCAGGAGCCATTACTTCATCGGCAACGACGCCGCGCGCTGGCGTACCGGTGTCGCGCAATTCCGCCAGGTGCGCTACCACGATGTTTACCCTGGGATCGATCTCGTTTTTCATGGCCGCGAATACGATTTTGTAGTTACGCCGCAATCCGACCCCGCGCGCATCCAGCTCGAATTCGGCGGCCGGGTGCGCCCGCGATTGGACTCGGGCGACCTGGTGGCCGGCGAATTGCGCCAGAAGCGGCCCCGCGCCTACCAGGTGCTGCGCGGAGAGCGGCAGGAGGTGGCGGCGGATTTCGTGCTCGCCGGGCGCGTGGCGCGCTTCCGCCTGGGGCCGTACGATCGCTCGTTGCCGCTCGTCATCGACCCCGCGATCGCCTTCGTCAGCTATCTCGGCGGGGCCGCTACGGACTCTGGCGTGTCCGTGGCGGTGGACGCAGCCGGCAACATCTATGCCGCGGGGAGTACGAATTCCGGCGATTTCCCCACTACGCCCGGTTCGCTGAAGACCGGGAAACCCGCCGGGCGCTACATGGCATTCGTTACCAAACTGAGCCCCGACGGATCCAACATTCTCTATTCCACTTACCTGGGAGGCGACGGGGATTCGGCCGCCAGCGGCCTGCAGGTGGATGCGGCCGGCAATGCAT
>JADGNT010000732.1 GCA_017883345.1 Candidatus Solibacter sp.
CGAGCCCGGCTATTTCGAGCCCACGCCCGAGTTCAACAAGATCCGCCTGATGAACTATCACATCGCCGGTCCGTGGCCGCATTTCGACGACGACGGCGTCTGGTGCGACAACTGCGTTTCGTACCAGTAGCGGCGCGCGCCGCAAGGAGACATCATGAGCACCAGCATCGGCACAACCACTCCCTTACGATGGTGGCTCCGATTACTTCTTCTCTTGGCCGCCGCGGCGTGCCTGGCCGCGGCGGATTCCGGTTTCCTGCGCCGCCAGGTCTCCGACGTCCAACCGCGCCCGGACGATCTCACGGCGAACACCCCGGGAGCGTCCTATAAGCCGCTGTTCGGTGCCGGCGATCTGGACGCCGGACAACTCAAGGCGGTGGTCCGCTACGGCGAACTCACGGTCGCGCCCGGCGGAGCCAGCGCCGTGGTGAGCTATCCTGCCGAAGAGCAGATGTACTTCGTCACCGAGGGCAGCGCGACCTTGCTGTACGCTGACGAGAAGGCGCCGCTGAAAAAATTTGACTTCCTGTACCTTCCACCCGGCGTCAAGCACGGCATCGCCAACACTTCAAACGCGCCGGTGAAGGTCATCGTCATGGGATACCAGATCGCTGCCGGCCGTACCGTGGAGCTGCCCTCCAAGATCATGCTGGCCAACGCGGACGACGTGCCACTCCAGGTCCTCGGCCAGCACGGCCCCACCACCCAGTTCAAACTGCTGATGGGTCTCACCTCCAGCAAGCGCGACAAACTGGCCGCGGCCTACGTCATGAACAGCCTCTTCCTGATGGATTTCGCGCCCGGCGGAACCAACATCCCGCACAATCACCCGGCCGAAGAGGAGATGTATCTCCTGGTCCGCGGTTCCGGCGATATGGTGGCGGGCCGCGACGCCGCGGGCAAGGACGTGCGCCATCCGGTGACCCAGGGCGCGGCCTTCTTTTTCAAGCCGGGCACGCAAGTCGGCTATTACAGCAACGCCAAGGAAGGCGAAGCGCACGATCTGATTCTCGCCGTGCGCTCCAACCTTCCGGGCGGCCGCCGTAACCCGTAGCGTAGCCTTTCAGGCTGCCATGTCCCCATTCATGGGGGCATTTCGTCGCCTGAAAGTGATCGCCCCGCTTACTTCTTGCCGCGGATTTCCTCGAGGCGCTTCGCCAGGTACTCCTTGTATTCCTTCAGCAGCGCCGGATCGCGCGGGCTGCCGTAGATCTCGCTCGATTTGTACTTGCCTTCGTCGAACTTCTTGCGCGTCCATTCATCGTGAATGTGCGTCGTATCGGCGGCATCGAGAATCTGCTGCGCCAATTGCGGCGGGATGAAGGAAATGCCCTCACGATCTCCTACCACCAGGTCGCCAGGCATCACCGTCACATTGCCGATGCGGACCGGTACGTTAACGCCCGCAAGCGTCACGCCACCGATCGCGCTCGGATGCACCGACCTGTAGTAGCACGGCATGTCCATCTCCGTGATTCCCTCCAGGTCGCGGAACGCGCCTTCCACAACCATGCCGCCCCCCTTGGTCGCCTTCATGACGTAATAGAACAGGTTATCGCCGACGATGGTTCCGCCTTCCTTCCTCCCCATCAGGTCCACTATCAGGATGTCGCCGGGCTGCAGCATGTCGAGTGCATACTGATTGTTGAGAGTCTGGATGCCCTTTTCCCGCGCCTTGGCGGTGACCACCGCGTCCAGATCGGCCCGCGCGGGCATGAACTGCACCGTAAAGGCCCGGCCCACCATCTTCTTGCCGGGGTGCAGAACCTGCCAGTCGCCCGCGTATTGGCTGTACCCGCCACCGCCACCGCCAGGGCCGCCGCGCCCGCCACCGCCAGGGCCGCCGCGCCCGCCACCGCCGGCTGCGGACGCGGGTGCGGCCGTGGCGCCGGCGGCGCCCCAGTTGATCGTAATCTCCTCCATGGAGAGACCCTTGGCCCGCTCAATCAGGGCGTCGGAAACCTTCGGCCGCCCATCTGGCATCCGTTCACCGGTCCAGGCCTTCGTGTACTCGGTGAGCTGGTCTTTGGTCCAGCTCCACAACTGCGCCTGAGCGGGCGCGGGAGCGAGTACGGACGCGAGGAACGCGGCCGCCGCGAGGGTGGTCAAACTGTATCTGCGATTCATTCTTCGTAACTCCTTCTTAAAGAGGACCGGCCTCCCGGCCTATCCCTTAACTCCACAGCCGATCCGCCGATCGCTCCCGGTTCCATTCCGGCGTCGGCTCGAAATACCCCGGCTCCAAAAGGTGCTGTTTGACCACGGCTTCGTTGAGCGTCACCCCCAGCCCCGGCTTCTCCGGAACCGCGATGAACCCCTTCTTGACGATCGGCTTTTCCACGCCCTCCACCAGATCGCCCCACCACGGTACGTCCACCGAGTGGTTTTCCAGCACCAGGAAGTTCTCCGTCGCGGCGGCGCAGTGCACGTTCGCCATGCAGGAAATCGGCGTGCCCGCAAAGTGCATCGCCATCGGTACGCCTAGTTCCTCCGCCGCGTCGCCGATCTTCTTGGTCTCCAGAATCCCCCCGGAAGTCGCCAGGTCGGGATGAATGATATCCACCGCGTGCGCCCGGCACAACTCGATGAAGTTCTCCTTCAGGTATATATCCTCTCCCGTGAGGATGGGGATGTCCACCGCGTCGGCAATCTGCTTCAAGAGGTCGGTACGCTGCCACGGGATCATGTCTTCCAGCCACGCCATATTGTACTTCGTCAGCGCCTTGCCTAGCCGGATGCAACTATTGACGCCGATGTGTCCGAAGTGGTCCGCCGAAAGCGGAATGTCCATCCCCACGGCTTGGCGGATCTGCGCCACGAAGTCCGCCATCAATTGCACGCCCTTCTCGGTAAGTTCCATGCCCGTGAACATGTGCTGCGTATTGGGATTGGAGTTGACCCGCTGCCCCACCGGCATGGTCAGCGCGCCGGGCACGTCCGCCACCAGATCCACTCCCAGATCCATCTTGAGCCAGGTGAACCCCTCGTCGCGGCGCGCCTTCAAGCGCTGGCCGTACACCTTGGGATCGTTCGATTCGGTGGTGTCCGCGTAGCAGCGTATGCTGTCGCGGAACTTGCCGCCCAGCATCTGGTACACCGGTACGTTGTAGGCCTTCCCCGCCAGATCCCACAGCGCCATCTCGATGCCGCAGACCCCGCCGCCCTGCCGCGAATGCCCGCCAAACTGTTTGATCTTACGGAAGATCTTATCGATGTTGCACGGATTCTCGCCCAGAATCCGGCTCTTCAGGATGAGCGCGTAAGTCTTGCTGGCCCCGTCGCGCACCTCGCCCAGGCCGTAGATCCCCTGGTTGGTGTCGATC
>JADGNT010000733.1 GCA_017883345.1 Candidatus Solibacter sp.
ACCCGCGCGCGTTCGGCTACATGCCGAACAGGCAATTTACACGGTGAACGCCTTTCAGTTCACAAGATCAGCCAGGCTTATCCTGGCATACCGACCGTCGGGGAGCGGTTGGAGCGGTTATTTCGTGACGAGCCTTCAGCGGAAAAACGCTTCGGCGCCTCGCTGGATGACGGCCGCGCAGACCGCACCCGCGCCGGCAGAAAGGAACGCCGGAGCCGCGCCGCGCCGTTTCCACTCCTCGTGTACGGCGTGGTAGCCCAAATAAAACAGCCAACCCGCCGTGAGCCCCACCGGATAGGCGACCCACTCGCTTCCCAGGCGGGGCGCCATCCATAATCCGGCCGCGCCGCCCAGGAGAGTGGACCCTTCGGCGACCACGGACCACCCCAGGGCCCCGAAGCGCGACTTGACGGACGCCCGCAAAATCCCGCCGAGCGCGACGCCTTCCGGAATCTTGTGGAGCGCCACGGCCAAAGGTACCGCCACCCGCAAGCCCAACGGAGCGGCCAGTTGCGTAGTCGCCACGCTCCAGCCATCCATGGCGCTGTGCAGCGCGGCTGCCGCGACCAGGGGAAGGGCGAAGCCATGCAACTCCGTGGCGCAAGCGATATGGTCGTGGTCGTGCGCGCAGGTCGGGCACACGGGATACGCGTACCGGTTGACCGCGAACAGCAGGAGGTAACCCGCCGCGAAAAGCAGTACGGTGGCGGTCCAGCCGGATTCCAACGCCAGCTCCGGCGCCAGCCCAAACAGCGCCACCGCCAGCAGTACCCCCGCGCTGAACGGCACCACCACGCGCGCGCGGCGGTTCGCGCCGGTAAGCCATACGCCCACCACCGCGCCACCCAAACCAACCGCCGTCGCCAGCGCAGGCGCAGCCATTCCGGAAGATGGAGGCAGAGTCAATTCTCTACTGTAACAATGTAGACCGTCCACCGCCGCAAACGCGTAGCGCAGGGCTGCGCCACGCCGGAGCGGACAGCCCAACTAGTACAGCGACCGCGTGATTTCTTCCCTCACCACGAGCGGCACGCGGCGGGAGGGCGAGGCATGCCTCGCCCCAAGGCCGCGGTGTAGGGGTCGGGCATGCCCGACCCTGCCGCGTCGAGGTACAAATCTGCCGGTCACGCCACTAGAAGATCCCTGGTATAATTCCCCTCAACAAGGATGCTGCGCTTGTCCCGCAACGGCCTTCTGTCAGCCGCCGGGACTGATTTGACGTCCTTGCCGAACGGGATCGGGCCATGCGCCGCGCATCTTCTCAATTGGGGAGCCTCCGGAACAACGACTGCGTTGCCGTCGTCGGCGGTGGACCCGCCGGTTCGTTCTTTGCCATTTATCTTCTTCGGGAAGCCCGGCGTCTCAATCGACGCATCGACGCCGTCATCGTTGAGAAGCGTGGTCCGATCGACCTGGGCGCCGCCGCCCTTGAGTGCAGGGGATGCAGCTTCTGCGCGGGCGGCATCTCACCCAGATTGGACGAGGTACTCGAGGAGCAACGCCTCAGCGTTCCCGCCGAGATCGTCCAGGGGCGCTTCGACCACGTCTGGATACAGGGCCAATGGAAGAACTTCCGGCTGCGAGTTCCCAAAGATATGCGGATGTACTCCGTATTCCGGGGCTCGTTACCCGGCAGGCGGAGCGGGAGACCCGCGGGCTTCGATGGGTTTCTGCTGGGTGAAGCGGTCAAAGAAGGCGCGCGCATCCTGTATGGCGAAGTCGAGGCCCTGGCCTATGGCGCGTCCGGGTTGCCCAGGCTGACAGTTAGAACGGAATCCGGAGGGAGCGTACCGCTGGATGCCAGCTTCGTGACCATCGCTACCGGAATCAATGCCCACTG
Source organism: Candidatus Solibacter sp. (assembly GCA_017883345.1). GTDB lineage: Bacteria > Acidobacteriota > Terriglobia > Bryobacterales > Bryobacteraceae > Solibacter. The sequence goes on from JADGNT010000733.1 coordinate 1,841, forward strand.
CGGCCTGGATTATCGGGACGATTCCCTGATCGCCTCCGTCAAGCGGTTGAATCCGGCGTTCGTTCCGGGCAGGTCCCGAAAGGCCTTCATTTTCGAGCTCGACGTAGGCGAGGATTATCTCGAACACAATCTGCACAGGGAAATATACTTCATCGAGTACGGCTCGAAACGCCTCGTTTTGGAGCATACCGCTCTGGTTCCCAAGGGCAGGTTCCTGACCGTCGCCATGCTGGGCAAGTGTATCGACGAGGCGGTCCTGCCGCGGGACAGCCGGCGGATCGTCCACGATTTTCTGACGCTGCCTCAGATCGAGCGCATCCTGCCGGGCATCGAGGCGGCTCCCCTGGCCTGTGCCTGTGCTCCGAGAATGACCGTAACCACCGCCAGATCCCCCTTTGGCGACCGGTTCGCCATCATCGGCGACGCGGTCGGGTCGCGGTTGAACAAAGACGGGTTGTTCTCGGCCCACGTGACGGCGAGCCGGCTGGCGCACACCGTGCTCCAGGACGGAATCGACCGGCAGGCTCTGGCGAAAGGATACGGGAAGGCCATCCAGTGGCTGGCGGCAGACAATCGCTTCGGGCGAATGGTATTTAGCGTGAGCCGGGTGGCGTTCACCAGGCCGGTGATCGGCCGCATCACCTACCAGGCGTATGCCACCGAGTGCAAGGTGCGAGACGAGGGCAGCCGGCCCCTGAGCGCCGTGTTATGGAAGATCGCCAGCGGGACGGCCGACTATCGGGAAGTGTTGCGGGAAATGTGCGGCTACGGCGTTCTGCGATCCATTCTCGTGGGTGCGGCGGTCACGCTGAGGAACGTGGCGTTCGAATCGCTCTTCGGTCTGAAATGGGGGGGAGTACGGACGATACCCGACGGTGGTCCTGAAAGAGAAGCGCGAAGCGCTGAAGTGGCGCCTATCGTTGAGCCTGGGGATGGAACTCGGTGTCACGCCCGACTTCGAACGGATGTACGTGATCAAGATCCGGGGCTCCGAGCAAGAGATCATGGACGAGTTGGCCAGGTTCGGCCACCCCGATGCGCGGTTCCTCGACCTGCGATTCGTGGAGGTTCGGCGGATCCAGGGGGAGTCCAACGAGGTCGGATCGGTGATTCGATACAGGGTACCGCTCGCCAGATTCGGTGCAGAGCTGCGCTTGACCAAAAGGGTCGGCTTGGAGACCTTGCTATACCAGCTCGACGGGCGGCTTGCGGACCACGGGAAACTCATCTTAAATGTCGCACCGACCAAGGACGGAAACCGCAGGCTGTCCATTTACGCCGCATTCGACTACAAAAAAGGCCACGGCTTTGCGGGTAGGGGTCTGTGGGGAGTTGCCAGGGTGTTGTTTCCGGGATTCGTGCACGACGTGGTGTGGAATCATGCCCTGTGCACCATCAAAGAGGAGGTCGAGCGGAAGCACGCCTACACCCCGACGCCGGCCTCGTTGGATG
>JADGNT010000734.1 GCA_017883345.1 Candidatus Solibacter sp.
CGCTGCCGCCGAAGGTCGCGGGTACCCTGCTCGTGCTGGTGCGGAGCGCCGGCCGCATGGTCGACAAGGGCGACCTGATGAAGGCGGTCTGGCCCGACACCTTCGTCGAAGAGGGCGCCCTCACCCGAAACATCTCCCTGCTCCGGAAAACACTTGGGGATACGGGAGATGAGGCCGCATACATAGAGACGATTCCCAGGCGGGGTTACCGGTTTGTAGCACCTGTGCGCACGGTTGCCGTGGAACCTGCCGGTGCGGCCATTGTGGAGTTTCGCAACTCCCACCCGCTGGTAATCGGCAACGGGGGGCACGTCGCGACAGCGGAACCGCAGCCATCCTCGTCGCGATTTGCGGCTAAGTGGGTCATCCTGGTTGGCATCTTGCTGCTGGCCGGCATCCTGGCTATAGCGAAATTCATCAATGGGGACCCCGCCATCCATCCGGTTCCGCCCGTAACTCCGGCGGCGAACGCCTTGGCCGTTCTGCCCTTTCGCAGCGTTGAAAAGGACGCTTCGCAGGACTATTTCGCCGACGGCATGACCCAGGCTCTCATCACGCGCCTCGCCAATCTGCGAGCCTTAAGCGTCATTTCCCTGGCCACCGAAGGCGGCGGGCAGAGAGACACGACCGCGTGGAGCGCAATTCTCCGCAACCAATCGGTGAGGTGGGTGCTGGCCGGAGCCATCGTCCGTGCTGGCGGGCGGGTCCGAATCGATGTGCAGTTAATGGATCCCAGAACACGGGCAGTGCATTGGGCGAACAGCTATGAGCGCGATTTCCAAAACGTTCTGGCTCTGGAATCGGACGTCGCGGAGGCCATCGCCAGCGAGATTCAGGTCAGCATCACGGCCCAGGACAGAGAGCGCCTGCGTCAACGGCGCCCGCCGAAGCCGGAGGCGCTGGACGCCTACCTGCGAGGGCGGTACCTGTGGAACAGCCGGACGGAGGAGGGGCTGAGGCGAGCCGCGGAGTACTTTCAACAGGCGATCGCCGCCGATCCCACATACGCGCTCGCCTATACCGGATTGGCGGACTCTTACTCATTGCTCGGCAGCGTCGGCACCGACGGGATGCCGCCAAACAAGGCCATGCCCCTGGCCAAGTCCGCCGCTCTGAAGGCCCTCGAGTTGGACCCGGACCTGGCCGATGGGCACGCTTCTCTGGCTTACGTGAAGCTGTCTTACGACTGGGACCTCCCCGCCGCCGCGCGGGAGTTTTCTCGCGCCTTGGAACTCAACCCGAACTCCGCCACGGCGCGGCACTGGTACAGCCACTACTTCATGGCCGCCGGCGACCTGGGGAAAGCCACCGGGCAGATGCGGGAGGCGCTGCAACTCGAGCCTTTATCGCCCAGCATCAATATAGGAATCGGCTGGTGCCTCTATTATTCCCGGCAGTACGACCAGGCCATCGAGCAGTTTCGTTCGGTAACGCAAATCAACCCGACTCTTCCCCTGGCCCATCAAACACTGGGCATGGCGTACCAGCAAAAGGGACTGTTTGACCAAGCCATCGAGGAGTATCAGCGCGCCTCGGCGTTCTCCAACAACAGTCCGGCCTCCGTAGCGGCCCTGGCGAGCGCCTATGCCACAGTGGGGAAGCTTGCGGAATCCAAACAGGAACTGAAACACCTCGAGGAGATGTCGCGCACCCGTTATGTTCCGGCGTTTTACTTTGCCACCATCCACTACGCCAGGGGTGACCTTGCGAAGACCTTCGGGTGGGCCTGGAAAGCGGTAGGCGAGCGCTGCGATTACCTCATGTATCTGCGGGTCGAGCCGCGCGTCGGCAAACTCGCGGGGAATAAGGAATTCATTCGAGCCATGGCGGCCCTCCACCCATGAGTGCTCTTCTCAGCTCCGTCGTGCTGGCCTGCGGCCTCGGCGGCGTCTGCTGGGCGGCGCGATGCACCACTGTGGTGGAACCCCGCGTCTTGCGCGAATACGAAAACTACATCGCCAGGGCGGAACAGACCATGTCCAGCCGGTTCGATTCGGGGGAACTGTCGTGGGTGCCCGATTATGCGTCGCCAGAAGCAGCATCCAGACTGGCTTCCGGCAAGCTGGTTCGATGGAACATCGGCGACACCGCCCTAAATCGGCGGATAGCCGGGCAGAACGGCACGCTGATCCATTGGATCGGGGCCATCCGCATTCCCGGCGCGAGCCTCACGGAGCTGAAATCCGTGCTGGAAGACTATGACCGCTACGATCGGATCTACCGCCCAATGATCTTCGAATGCAGGGCCGAACGCAATGCGGATTCGCCGCCCGCCGTTTACGATGTCATCCTCGGGCTTCAGAGCGCGTTCCGCTTCGCCTCTGTCTTTCCGCAGCACTATGCGTTCCGGGTCAAAGGAAGGATCGACCACTCCTCCGGCGCCAGCCTCCCCGGGGCCTCCGCTTTGCGTGTCCACTTGAAGGCCAGCGAGATTCGCGAATCCGACAGCGGCGTGCCCGGGCGCACGGACTTCCTGGAGCCCTATCACGATCACGGCATCATGTGGGCTCTCAACGCGTACTGGCGCGCACGCCAGGGAAGCGCCGGCCTCTACCTTGAGTTCGAGACCATCACCTTGGCTCGATCCGTGCAGGCGTTCGCCTGCAAAATCGGGTTTGTTCCGGTTCCGAAATCAATCGTCTCGGCAGCCATGGATTCCCTGCCGGCGGATTCAGTTACAGTAATTCTGGAGGGGACGAAAGCCGAATGCGAGCGCCGAGCCTTGAGGTCGCCCTTCAACGCGTCCAGCCGATGATCGCGGCGCGGCTTTCCGACCTTCTGGTCAGGCTTGCTTTTCGGCTCGTTGCCCGGCCGTTGTTCCGGATTCGCATACTCGGGAGCGAACACATCCCATCCGGGGGGCCGGCTCTGCTGGTTTCCAATCACCTGACTCATTTGGATGCTTTCCTGATCGGCGCCTGCTTAAGGCCGGTGGTTCGCTTCCTGGTGTGGCAGCCCTATTATGACCTCAAGCTGTTGACTTGGGGCCTTCGGCTGGCGAAGACAATCCCCATCTGGACAAGTCCTTACAGCGCGGCACGAGCCATCAAGCGGGCCCGCGGCGAACTGGAGCGCGGTCACGTACTTTGCATTTTCGCGGAGGGCTCCATCAGCCGGACCGGGGATCTGCTTCCGTTCAAGCGCGGACTCGAAGCCATCGTGCGGGGTCTCGACGCTCCGATTATCCCCGTCCACCTCGGTGGGCTGTGGGAAAGCGTGTTCAGTTTCGAGGGTGGGCGATTCTTCTGGAAGCGGCCGCGCTGCTTAAGGCATCCGGTGGTCATTTCGTT
>JADGNT010000735.1 GCA_017883345.1 Candidatus Solibacter sp.
CCTAACGGGGCTTCGAACCGCGCACGCACAAGACTGGCACGACGCGAAGAACTCGGCATCAAGGCGCAGACGCGGGTTGAAAATGTAGAAACTCCAGGGCCAGGCATACGCCTGGCAGGATACGCCCCGTTTTCGTCCTGTGCCCCAAAACGGTTAAGCACCCATCCGCGCTGACCCCGCCCGCTCCCCCCGGCCCATCCATTACAATAAAGGGCAGAATGTTTCGAGCTATTTCCCTCTGCCTGCTGGGTGCCCTTTTGCTCGGCGCCGCCGATGCCCCGCAAAAGTCCGCCTTTGACAAACCGACGCTGGAAGCCTATGTGCGCCACCTCTATCTGCTGCAACCGCAGTTGACGGTGACCATTAGCGACCCCAAACCGAGCGCCCTTCCCGGCTTCAAGGAAGTCCGCGTGCGCATCGCCCAAGGCCTCCAATTCCAGGAGGTCCCGCTCTACGTCTCTGGCGACGGCAAGAAGATCGTGCAAGGCAACTTCTACGACATCGCCGCCAACCCCTTCAAGCCCGAGCTCGATAAGCTCAAGACGCAGTTTCAGCCCGCCCTCGGAACCGCCGGCGCCCCGGTCGCCATCGTGCTCTTCAGCGACCTCGAATGCCCCGTCTGCAAGGGCGAAGCCGAGATGATCCGCAAGAACCTGATCCAGAACTACCCCACCCAGGTGCGCCTCTACTTTAAGGACTTCCCCATCGAAAGTCTCCACCCGTGGGCCAAGGCCGCCGCCATGGCCGGCCGCTGTGTCTTCCAGCAGAACCCCGACGCCTTCTGGGAATTTCACGACTGGGACTTCGCCCACCAGGACGCCATCACGGCGGCGAACCTCCAGGACCAGGTGCTGGGATGGGCCAAGGACGCCAAGAGCGTGGATGCCATCAAGCTCGGCGCCTGCATCGCCAACAAGGCCACCCAGGCGGAAGTCGAGAAGGAACTCGAGGAAGGGCGCGCGCTCGACGTCTCCGGCACGCCTACCATGTTCATCAACGGCCGCCGCATCCCCCAGATCATCGAGTGGCCGAACCTCAAGACCATCATCGACACCGAGATCGAATACCAGAAGACCGCCAAGAACGCCGGCGACGATTGCGGCTGCGAAGTCAAACTCGATGTCCCGGGCATGCCGCAAACCAAAGCGCCCGGGGCGCCCTCCGGGCCGCCGCCCGCCGTCAAGAAAAAGTAAGCCAAAAAGTAGACCAAGATGAAAATCCGTAATCGGGGGCTCCTTACGGGCCTCATCCTCGCCGCCGTCGCCCTCGCCGCGACCGCCACGATCGATCCCAATCTCTATCTCAACGACATCAAGTTCCTCGCGTCGCCGGAACTGCGCGGCCGTGGCACCGGCAGCCCGGAGTTGGAGAAAGCGGCCGCGTACCTAGAGCGCAACTATCGTCAGTTGGGCATCAAGCCCGCCGGCAAGAGCTACCTGCAGCCCTTCCCGGTCACCACCGACGCCGCCCTGGGCAAGGCCAACCGCTTTCAGTTCACCGAGAACGGCCACGCCACCACGCTGCACTTCCCCGGCGAGTTCGTCCCCTTCAATTTTTCTGAAACCGGTCCGCTCTCTGGCGCCGTGGTCTTCGCCGGCTACGGCATTACCGCGCCCGAATACAGCTACGACGACTATGCCGGTCTCGACGTCAAAGGCAAGATCGTCCTGGTGATGCGTCATGAGCCGCAGGAATCGGACCCCAAGAGCGTCTTTGAAGGCAAGACCCTTACCCAGCACGCGCAGTTCGCCGCCAAGGCCACCAACGCCAAACTGCACGGCGCCTCTGGCGTGATCCTGGTCGCCGACCGCGCCAACCATCCGGGCGAGGCCGACCAACTGGAGAAATTCGGCGTCACCGCCGGCCCCACCAATGCCCGCATTCCGTTTGTTCAGGTCACCGAAGCCCGCGTCGAAAAGTGGTTCTCCGACGCCGGCAAGAACCTGGAAAAAATTGAGGGCGACATCGATAAGGACCTCAAGCCGCAATCCTTCGCCTTCCCCGATACCATTCACGTGGATGCCAATCTCGATGTGCAGCGCGCCGTCAAAACGGTCCACAACGTGGCCGCCATGCTACCCGGCCAAACCGACGAGTACGTCATCATCGGCGCGCACTACGATCACCTGGGACTGGGCGGACAGTACTCGCTCGCGCCCAGCCAGACCGGCACCATCCACCCCGGCGCCGACGATAACGCCAGCGGTACCGCGGGGGTGATGGAACTGGCCCGCTTCTTCGCCAAACAGCCCCGCCAGAAGCGCGGCATCCTGTTCCTCAACTTCGCCGGCGAAGAGCAAGGACTGTTGGGGTCGGCCTACTACGCCGACCACCCTTTGTTGCCCCTGGCCAAAGCCGTCACCATGATCAACCTCGACATGATCGGCCGCATGCGCGATAACAAGCTCTACGTCGGCGGCTCCGCCAGCGGTTCCAATCTCAAGGCCACGCTGGAGAAAGTCATCCCCACATCGGGCCTGAAGGTGGATTACTCCGGCGGCCCCAGCGAGGGCTCCAGCGACCACACGTCGTTCACCGCGCACCAAGTCCCCGCGCTGTTTTTCTTCTCCGGCCTGCACGGCGATTATCACAAGCCCAGCGACACCTGGGACAAGATCGACGCGCCCGCCGCCGCCAGACTGCTGGCCCTGGTCGCCGAGGTTGCCCAGTCGCTGCGCGATACCCCGGAACGTCCCGCGTTCGTCAAGATGGCCGCGCCTGCCCCGCATGGCGGCGATACCGGCTCCGCTAACAACCCAGGCCCGGTCTCCGGCTACGGCCCCTACTTCGGCAGCGTCCCCGATTTCGCCGAAGGCATCACCGGCGTGAAATTCGCCGACGTGCGGGAGGGCTCCCCCGCCGCCAAGGCCGGACTCAAGGCGGGCGACATCATGACGGAATTCGACGGCAAGCCGATTCAGAATCTCTACGATTTCACCTACGCCCTGCGCGCCAAAAAGCCCGGCGACGAAGTCAAGGTAAAGGTTACCCGCGACGGCAAGCCGCTGGAAGTGACCGCCGTGCTCTCCCGCCGGGAGTAGGACAGGCCTCCTGGCCTGTCTCTGGAGATTGGCCATATACGCCATAAAGACAGGCCAGGAGGCCTGTCCTACGCGTACTCTGTCTTGTCCGCCAGCATCTCGCGCAGCACCTTGATCAACTCCGCCGGGAAAAAGGGCTTCTTCAGAGACCGCACCCGCCCCCCCTTCACCGCCGGCGCCTCGTTCACTTCGCCTGAAATCAGCAGCACCGAGATGCGCGGGTGCAGCTT
>JADGNT010000736.1 GCA_017883345.1 Candidatus Solibacter sp.
CTTCCGCGTCGGGGCTAATGGGGAAGTGGGGCTTCCGCTGGTCGGCAGCCTGAAAATCGGCGGGCTCACCGCGGAACAGGCCGAGGAAGAAATCACGAAAAAGTTCGTGGCCGGCGGCTTCCTGCGCTCTCCCCACGTGACCGTGATGATCCGGGATTACACCACGCAAGGCGTGTCGATCATGGGCGAAGTAGCCCGCCCTGGCGTTTATTCGGCGCTGGCAGCGCGCCGGCTCTATGACCTGTTCCTGGCCGCCGGCGGTCTTTCTCTGCGCGCCGGACGCAACGTGACCATCCAGCATGCCGACAAGCGTCCCGCCGAGCAGATTACGCTCGGCTCCGACTTGATGGCCACGGCGGAAACAAACGTCGAGCTTAAGCCGGGAGACACGGTCATCGTTCCGCGCGCCGGTGTGGTATACGTGATCGGCGAAGTGAACCGGCCGGGCGAATACATCATCACCGCAGGCACGAGCATGACGGCACTTTCGGTCATGGCGATGGCGGCAGGCCCGTCGCGCTACGCCTCGCTCGGCAAGACGCGGTTGATGCGCAAAACTCCGCAAGGCATCCAGAACACCGTAATCGATCTGAAAAAGATCATGGACGCAAAGAACACGGATGTTGCGCTGAATTCCGAGGACATCCTGTTCGTCCCCGCCAGTAAGGGAAGGATGGCCGCCGAAAAGGGGTCATCTTCCATCCTGTCCATGCTGGCCTCGCTGGCGATGTATCGCTTCTAGGATTTCAGATCGATTGCAGACACGCCTTGCTGTGGCGTGTCTTTTCGTTTTGTAGGAGCTACACGATCTCGCTGCCGCCGCCGGCGTGCTTGGCTGCGGGAAGATTGCGAGTTGACATGACCGCATCGCGAAGAGCGGCCACCACGCGGTCCTGATCTTCTTCGGTGAGCCGGTCATAAAGCGGAAGGACGATCGAGCGTTCCTGCGCGCGCTCGCTGTTACGCAGGCGCTCGCAGTTTCCGCCGGGGCAGGCGCAGCGGCCTTCGCCAGAGCCGCACGACCAGGGCTGGCGAGCGTAAGCGGGCTCGCGATGGGCGCACATGATACCGCGGCGGGTGGAGACGCCCGCGTCAAGCATCGCCTGCATTACGGCGCGCTGGCCCACGCCTTCCGGCAAGTAAATGCAGTAACTCTGCCAGTTCGTCCGCGCCCACGTGGGTTGTTCCGGCACGAGCACCCCGGGAATTTGCGCAAGCAGGGCGCTATATCGCGCGGCAAACTGGTGGCGACGCTCCAGCGCTCCGGGCAGGCGCTTGAGCTGCTCGCGCCCGACGGCGGCCTGGATGTCGGACATGCGGTAGTTGTAGCCGAGCTCGTCGTAGGACTCGAAGATGACCGTGGCGGCGCCGTGGCGGACCGTGTCGGGCACGGACATTCCGTGCTGTCGCAGGAGCCGGAATTTTGCGTCGAGCTGGGCGTCGCGAGTGGTCAGCATGCCGCCGTCGCCGGTGGTGACCAGCTTCCGCGGATGAAACGAGAAGCAGGCAACATCACTGTGCGGCAGGCCGATCTTCTCCCATTTTCCCTGGTGCAAGATTTCGCTGCCAATCGCGCAGGCAGCGTCTTCGACCAGGCGCAGGTTGCGCCGGCGCGCGATCTCGGAGATGGTTCCGAGGTGGCACGGCATGCCGATCTGGTGGACACACAGAATCGCGCGGGTGCGGGGCGTGATGGCGCGCTCGATGAGCTGCGGGTCGATGTTGAAGGTACGCGGCTCGATGTCCACGAAGACCGGCACGGCGCCGGTGTAACGAATCGCGTTGGCGGTCGCAACAAAGGAATGGCTTACGGTGACGACTTCGTCGCCCGGTTGAACGCCGACTCCGAGCAGTGCGAGGTGCAGCGCGGTGGTGCAGCTTGAGACCGCACAAGCATGGAGAGCGCCGACGTAATCGGCGAATTCGCGCTCGAAGGCGGCAACCTCGGGGCCCTGGGTCACCCATCCGGAAAGGATGACGCGGCGTGCAGCGGAGGCTTCCTCCTCGCCCGTGGTGGGCCTGAGGATGGGGATGGTGCGCGGCCGATCAGGCACAGGTCACCTTGGCCGGCTTATACTCGGCTTTCCACCAGGCCACCAACTCACGAAGTCCTTCTTCGAGGCCGATCTGCGCTTCAAAACCAAGCAGGCGCTTGGCCTTGGAAGTGTCGGCCAGGCGCCGGCGAACCGGGCTGACCTTGCGCTCGGGGCCGTACTCGGGTTTCAGGTCGGCGCCCATCACCTTGATCAGCATCAGTGCAAGTTCGGTAAGGCTGGTTTCTGTGCCGCTGCCGACGTTGAGGACTTCGTCGTTGACCTCGCATTCGGCGGCGAGCAAGAAGGCGCGGGCCACATCGTGGACGTTGACGAAATCCATGCTCTGCTTGCCGTCCCCGAGAATGAGCGGCGGCTGGCCGTTGGCGATACGTTCCATCCAGCGGATCATGACCTCGGTATAGACGCCGTACACGTCCATGTGCGGGCCGTAAACGTTGAATGGGCGCAAGGCGATGTAGTTGAGCCCGTACATGTCGTTAAAAGAGCGGAGCATGCCCTCGTTGAACATCTTGCAGACGCCGTAGAACGTGCGGTCATTGTATGGGTGGTGAGATTCCGGGGTGGGGAACTGGTTGGCTAGTCCGTAGACGGAGGCCGAGGACGCGACCACGATGCGCTCGACGTGCGAGCGGACCGCCGCTTCCAGGACGTTAAAGGTCCCGTCCACCATGACGTCGAGCGCGTAGCGCGGGTCCTCCGCGCACTGGGTAATGCGGATGGCGGCGGCATGAAAGACGAAGTCGATCCCTTCCATTGCCTCGCGGATGAGATCGCGATCCGTGATGTCGCCCTTAACCACTCGCAACTTGCCGGTCTTCTCGATGGAAGCAAGGTTCTCGCGGCGCCCGCGCAGGAAACTGTCGACAACGAGAATCTCGCTGACGCCCTTCGCGATCGCCTGCATGGCGATGTGCGAGCCGATCATCCCGGCGCCACCGGTGATAAAGATGCGTTTATCGCTTAATGAATGCACAGTGTTCCTGACTCTTGCTCCGGGATATGCCGGATGGCGAGGTATTCATGATGATATTACGCCGCCGGAGCGCGCCGCGCCTGCCACCGGCTTGGGCGGAGCCGCCGAAAACGCGGAAAAACCGATACCACCGGCTGCCATCGCGGCCAGTCCGACGCCGGTGTTGAAGATGAGCACCCACGCGTGCAGAAGCAAGGTGAGCGCAAGGGCCGGAGCGGGCGCCACGCCGACCAAA
>JADGNT010000737.1 GCA_017883345.1 Candidatus Solibacter sp.
GACATCCCCGAGAAGGCGGCTGCCTTCCGGAATCAGCAGGCCATGATCGGCCGAAAATAAGGGGCGGGTCACCACCGCTTCCACGGGTGCTCCCCTTCGGGCGGTCGCGGAACTGATCGGCGTAAGCAGCCGGGCGTTGGCTTCCTGAACTTCCGGTTGGGCAAGGACAAGGGAATCGGTGCGCGCTTCGACGGGATCCGGCGACGGAGCGGTCAGGGGCTCCTGCAATACTCCGTTGAAGAGCGTCCCTGCCGACCAGGCTTGCCGGTGATAGGGAAGCATACCGAGCAGCGTGGATTTCAGCCGATTCATCTTGCCTGGCACTTTGAAGGCCCGAATCGCTGCCCGGTCCATTTCTTCGAACCGGTTTCGAGCGCCTTCGAGAACGGACTTGCGCTCTTCCCGCTTCTTCCGTGGCGTCGCGATACGCATGGTGTGTGCGGTCCCCCGCGAGAGAGAAGTGCGAAGCGGCAGCCGCGAACCGTCGCTCAGCACCAAGGTGTCAAACTGCGCACGAACGTCCCGAGGCGGCGTAAAGTTGCCCGATAGAATCGCCTTGAAACGCCGGCGGGCTGGAACTCCGCCGATTTCCGCGATGTGCCCTTCGACTACGCTTCCTGCCGGAAGGATCACCCGGTCGAAAACGTAAATCGGGGCCACCAACCTTCCCTGGATCGGGTCGCCCACATGCCTAATTGCGACACGGCGTTCCAGTGCCACTCGAAGAGGTACGCCGGACGGAACCGTTGTCCCCGGCTGCGCGCTCGGAGCCACGCGAGCCTGCTGCGCCCAAGCTGCCATGGTAATGGTCCACAAGACGATGTATCCACGCATCAGTGATTTCTCCGAGTTCGCCGTGTCTTGCACATAGTTGTTCCGTAACTTAGTTCACCAGGTCGGCGTGCTCCGGCTCAATGACCTGCTTCGCCACTGCCATGAATTTTGCCAGCGGGCAGTCGAAGGTAGCATTGTGACCACTGCAGCCGGGGATGAACACCGGGGCGCTGGCCGGAGGCGTATTCAGCGTCAGCGCGGTGCGATTGCGCAACTGGTCCAAAGTCTGCGCGATGTAAGAGGCCCGGACGATGTATTCCCCGGTGCTTTGCGACTGGCGGAGTTGGAACACCAGGGCGCCGCCCGGAGTACAGAAGTTTGCCTGGTAACCCGGCAGCATCCAGTCGAGATGGAACAGGCCGGCGAGTCCGGTGACATTGACGTCCGAAGCGACCAGCATGACCACCTTGGACGACGGATTTCCCAGCGCGCCCGTCATCGCGTTCCCAGTGGCCGCCTGCAGCATCGAGCGCACTACGTGCGAGGCCAGATTGGAGCTTTGCACGCCAGCCAGATAGGGCGTGCGGAACAGCAGATCCCAGGCCAGAGTAATGAATCGCGAGGTCTCGCCGACCCCGCCGACCGTCAACTGGCCCCAACCGACGTCTGAAGCCGGTAACCCATCCGCGTACTCCATGACGAACGGATCGATGGCATTCACAACCGTGATCAGGCCGCCGATGTTGACCGGCAGAGCGGGCGTTCCGGCGGTAACATCCATGGGAAGCGTGGTGACGTCGACCATACCGGCCGGGGTCGCGGGCACCGGAGTCTGGCTGGCGGGATAGCCGAACAAAACCGAGCGCGTGAGGGCGAGTTCCGAGGCGTAGGCAGAGGTCAACGACTGCGAATTGCCACCGAGACGCCCATTTACGGCTGCCATGGCCTTGCGCTGGTCGAACCGAGCCACGCCCGCGCCCACCGGATCGAACAGTGGGTCGCTGCCCTGTTGTTCGAAATTGACGTTTACAGCGGCTCCAGGTAGCATTCCGGCCGCGAAGGCTTGCGCGGTGGCGCGGGTTCGCTGTAGCACGTGGGCCCGAAAATAAACAAAGGGGCCATCGGCCGAATCGTTGCCGGTCAGCAGTCCCTCTTTTGTGAGCCACAGCCGGTAATAGTTGCCGAGGATCGTCTCGAGCTTGGCGCCGTTGTCGGTCAAGATGCCCGGCGCAACGCTAAACACCGGGAATGGCCGTACGGAGTAACCGTTGAGATAGCTGTTGGGCGCAGTGGGAGATCGCACGCTATGACGGCCGAAGATGATGACCTGCCTGAGTTTCGTATCATCGACGGGCTGAGCCTCAAGAAACGGCACACAAAGGAGCGCCAAAGTCACGAGCCGAAGGAGTTGAGTTTTCATATTTGCCTTTCGCATCAGAATGTTATGTCAGCTACTTGAGAGAACGCCGGTACCTGGCGAGCAGGGCCTCGCGGTTTAGGCGCAGGTCCAGCCCGGTCGTGGCGGCGGGATAAGGCTTGTTGCCCATCAGACCTTTCCAGAGAATGTGGTTGAAGTCCTTGGGATCGACCCGATCTTCGGTCTCGAAATCCATTCCCTTTGTGACTCGCGCCCAGTACTTGGCGTCGTGTGGGGACTTCGGCACAACCAGGCCGGCCGGCTTGGGACCTATTGGCAGTTTCGTATCGTAGAGAAGCGCCGAGGGAGTGGCGGTAAAGCTCCAGGGGGTCGGCGTCATGTTGAAGATATCGGCCATGGGTTTGGCGAGCGCGTCGTTGAGGTTCATCGGCGGGAGGCCCAGAACCTCTTCGATCGTGCGCACGTAGTCGATGGTGTTGTACTGCGTGGAGACCAACTCGCCTTGCTTTACGTAGGCGCCGGCCACGAACGCGATGCTGCGGTGCGCATCGACGTGGTCGCCGCCATCCTGCGCGTCGTCTTCCACGACAAAAACCAGCGTATTGTTGGCGTAGATGCTGTGGGAGATCTTCTCGATCAGCAGGCCGACCGCATAGTCGTTATCGGCTACCTGCCGCTCCGGAACGTTCACACCGTCGATTGCAGTATCGTAGTTTCCGGTATGATCGTGCATGAAGCGTACCAGGCTCAACGAAGGCAGGCCGCCCTTGGCGTAATTGGTATCGAATTCCCGCTCCCACTCTTTGTAACGGTAATAGTCCGGAAGCGAATTGTCGAAACCGCGGAAGTACGGGTCGGTATACGGGGCAAGGGCAACACTCGACGGGTAGGCCACCACCGTGCCGCTTCCGAATGGGTCGCGCTCTACAGGGATACTGAAGGCGGCCGTGCCATAGCGGGTGCCGTCGACGAAGAAACCGTAGTTGCGAACCGTCAGATTCGCCCGGAACGCCGAGTCCCACAAATAGCCGGTATTCACTTCATTGTTCGGTCCATCCGGAGCGGTCACGTCGGTCGGGCCCGGCAACACATTCGCATCGGCGGGGGT
>JADGNT010000075.1 GCA_017883345.1 Candidatus Solibacter sp.
GAGCACAATAAGCAGCTCCAGCGCATCTACGGCACCGCCTTCTTCTCGGCCAAGGATCTCGACGCCTACCTCAAACAGGTGGAAGAGGCCAAGAAGCGCGACCACCGCAAACTCGGCAAGGAGCTCGACCTCTTCAGCATCCAGGAACTCGCCGGCCCCGGGCTCATCTTCTTCCATCCCAAGGGCGGCATCATCCGCAAACAGCTCGAAGACTGGATGCGCGATCAGTACCTGAAGCGCGGCTACTCGCTGGTCTACACCCCCCACGTGGCGCGCATCGACCTGTGGAAGACTTCCGGCCACGCCAATTTCTACGCGCAGAACATGTTCACCCCCATCAAGCTGGACGACGCCGAGTACCAGCTCAAGCCGATGAACTGCCCGTTCCACATCCTGATCTATGCCGACCGCCAGCGCAGCTACCGCGACCTCCCGGTGCGGCTCGGCGAGCTCGGCACCGTCTACCGCTACGAGCGCTCCGGCGTGCTCAACGGACTCTTCCGCGTCCGCGGCTTCACCCAGGACGACGCGCACATCTTCTGCACTCCCGACCAGATTGAAAACGAAGTGGTGGACTGCCTCCAGTTCGCCATCGATACCCTGGCCGCGTACGGCTTCGAGAAGTACGACGCGGAGCTTTCCACCTGGGATGGCGGCGCCAGCGGCAAATATGACGGCACGCCCGAGCAGTGGGCGATGGCCGAAGGCGCCCTGCAACGCGCCTGCGACAAGCTGAAGGTCGCCGCCAAAACGATCCCCGATGAAGCCGCCTTTTACGGGCCCAAGATCGACGTCAAGCTGGTGGACGCCATCGGCCGCAAGTGGCAGCTTTCCACCGTGCAGTTCGATTTCACCCTGCCCCGCCGCTTCGGCCTGGAGTACATCGCCGAGGATGGCAAGGCCCACCAGCCGCTGATGGTGCACCGCGCCCTGTACGGCTCCATCGAGCGCTTCTTCGGCATCCTGATCGAGCACTACGCCGGCGCGTTCCCGGTGTGGCTGGCGCCCATTCAGGCGATCGTGCTGCCCATCACGGATCGCCAGGCGGCATACGCGCGCGACGTCCAGCAGCAGCTCGACGCCGCCGGAATCCGCGCCACCGTGGACGATCGCAATGAGAAGGTGAACCTCAAGATCCGCGAAGCCCAACTGCAGAAGATTCCGTACATGCTGGTAGTGGGCGACCGCGAGCAGGCGAATGGCATGGTTGCCGTCCGCAACCGCAAGCACGCCGACCAGGGGGCGAAATCGATTGCCGATTTTCTCACCGAAATCAAGGCGCTGATCGATTCGAAAGCCGTAAGCGAGTAGGGCGCGCAACGCCCCGCCCATGATGACCGCTATCGTTGCCGGCAGTGATCTCGCGCAGCTCGATGCCGCGATCGATGCGCTGCCCGACCAGCCGGCGGTCTTCCTGCTCTGGGCCAAAGAGGGGGAGCCGTACCTCTCCCGCACCGGCGTGCTGCGGCGGCGGCTGCGGCGCCTGATCGCCGAACGCGAGCGGCCCTCGCGATGGCTCAACCTGCGGCACACCGTGGCGCGCATCGAATACCGCCTGACCGGGTCGGCGTTGGAATCTTCCATCCTCTTCTACGAGCAGGCGCGCCGCCATTTCCCCGATACCTACCTGCGCCTGATGAAGCTGCGCATGCCGCCCTACGTGAAGCTGGTACTGGCCAACGAATTCCCGCGCAGCCACATCACTACGCACTTGACACGCACCGCGGGCTTGTATTTCGGACCGTTCCGCTCGCGGGTTTCCGCGGAGCGTTTCGAGGCGCAGTTCCTGGACCTTTTCCAGATGCGCCGCTGCCAGGAAGACCTCGTGCCCTCGCCCGCGCACCCCGGCTGCATCTATGGCGAGATGTCGATGTGCCTGCGTCCCTGCCAGCAGGTGGTGGGCGCGGCGGAGTACGCCACCGAGGTCGGGCGTGTCGCCGAATTCCTGCGCACCGATGGGCGCTCGCTGCTCGCTTCCATCGGGCACTCGCGCGATCGCCTGAGCCAGGAGATGATGTTCGAGGACGCCGCGCGTCAGCACAAGCGTTTTGAAAAAGTGCAGGATGTCCTGCGCCTACGCGACGAGCTGGCGCGCGATGTCGACCGGCTGAACGGCGTCGCTATCACGCCGTCGCTCGAGCACGACGCCGTCGAGATGTGGTTTGTGCGCGACGGCGCGTGGTGCGCCCCGCAACGCTTCGGATTCGAGGTTCACGAAGGCAAACCCGTCTCGCTCGACCACCAGTTGCGCGACACCTTCGCCCGCGTCACCCCCGGAAAACTCACCGTGCGCGAGCGCCAGGAGTATCTCGCGCTCGTGGCGCGCTGGTACTACTCCACGTGGCGCGAAGGCGAATGGCTGAGCTTCGATAGCTACGGCGAAATTCCCTACCGCAAGCTGGTCAACGCGGTTTCCCGCGTGGCGCGGCGCGAGAGCGGGACTCAATAATTATGTACAATCGCAGATGAATATGCAGCGAGACGGAAAGCAGATGATTTCGATCTGGATCTTCATCGGCCTTCTGTTGATTGCCTATGGGGCGCTGATTATGGGTCAAGGGATGTGGGAACTGTTCGTTCCGCCGGTGAAGCCGGTAGTCCTGGCCGAGTTGCGCGCGGGCATCTGGTGGGGCTCGCTGATCCTGATCCTGGGCGCGGTTTTCGTCGGCACGAATTCGAAGTGGTAGGCGGAATTTGTCAATGTCTGACAAATCGGCCATCTAAATACCTGATTCCAAACGCACACGCACCTAACGATTTGTCAATATTGACAAATCGGTCACGCTTGGACGTTATGAGCGCGGATTGGATAAGGGCGTGGCTCCGATACCTACGCGTCCAGGTGATTGCGGAAGTAGGTGTCCAGGGCGATTTTGTTCTTCTCCGAGAGTTCGCCGGACATCTTCTTCATCTCCGGCAGGGGCAGCGGCTTGAAGGCTTTGGCTGCCGCTACGTTGTGCTCGATGTGCTCCACCTTGGGCATGCCGATTACAGTCGCGGCCACGGGCAGCGACATTGCATAGTGAATCAGCTTATCGGGGGATGCCTGGCCGACCAGCACGTCGGCCGCGAAGATCTTCATGGCGGTGACACCCATCTTCTTGCGCAGCGCCACGGGAAGCGCGACGGTCTCGAAGCTGGGCTGGGCGCCCTTTTCCTGGCTGCGCATGGCGGCGTTGAGCGCCATCTGGGTGCAATCGAAATCGTGGCGTTCCAGCGCGGTCTTCAGGACGTCGGGGAAGGCGTGACAGGTGATGCCGATGAAGCGCGCCATCTTCTGTTCCTTGGCTTTCACGGCGGCTTCATAGGCGCCGCCCTTGGCCGAGACGGCGGCCAGATCGTCGGGGCCCATCAGCGCGTGAATGTGCAAGAGGTCGACCTGATCCACCTGGAGGCGCTTGAGGCTCGTGTCCAGCATGCGCATGAAATCGTCGTACTTACGCGGCCCGATCTTGCTGGCCAGCCAGAGTCCCTTGCGGCCGCGCTGCTTGAGCACTTTGCCGATCCACAACTGGCTTTCGCCGTCCTTGCCGTAACTGTCGCAGGTATCGATGTACGTGATGCCGAGATCGAGCGCGTGATTCAACGCGGCAATACCCGGCCCTTCCCCATAGCCGACGAAGCGGCTGCCGCCGCCGAAGGCCAGTAGGGAGACTTGCGCGCCGGTGCCGCCCAAGGGGCGCATCGGCATGCCGGTGGCGGAAACCAACGGCACGGCTACCGCGCCGAGCGCGGCAGTTCCGAGAAAATCGCGACGGGAGATGCCCATAACCCGAAGACTATCACGCTTCGCCGATCAAGTGCAGCAGCACGCCGCGGCGATGCGGCGCGGCGCGGTGCTCGAACAGATACACGCCCTGCCAGGCGCCGAGCGCCATCCGGCCGTGCTCGACCGGGATGGAAAGTTGGGTGAGGGTGAGCGCCGCGCGGATGTGGGCCGGCATGTCGTCCGGCCCCTCCACGGTGTGGCGGTAAAGCCGGCTGTCCTCGGGCACCAGGCGGTTGAAAAAGGTGTTGAGGTCATGCATCACGTCCGGGTCGGCGTTCTCTTGAATGGTAAGCGAGGCGGAGGTATGCTGCACGAAGACGGTGAGCAGGCCGGCCCGCACCTGGGCGCTCTCCAGCCAGGCGGCGATCTGGCCGGTGATTTCGTAGAGGCCTTTGCCGCGGGTGGCGATTTGAAGGTGGTGGGAGGTTATTTGCATGGGGCAGTAGGAAACAAGGGAAGCCGTTTATTCAACGCAGAGACGCAGAGACGCTGAGGAAAGCGCAGAGAAAACGAAGAACGGGTTACACGGATGGAGCAGGATTCACGCGTTGCCCGGTTGGCGCGCGGAGCCAGCGGAGGTCGCGGAGGAAAGAAGCGGATCAACTGCCGTATCCTTGGCCGGGGTAGAGGGCGCGCAGGGCGAAGGAGAAGACGGGCTGGAAGAGCCCACCGAACACCTGCCACACCAGCAGCAGGCCGATCATGCTGAAGGCGCCCAGCGATCGGCCGAAATGCTGGATGCGGCGCGCCAGGTCTTCGGAGACGAGCAGGCCGAGGGCGCCGAAGCCATCCAGCGGCGGCACCGGGATCAAATTGAACGTGCCCAACAGCAGGTTGAGCGAGAACATCAGGCTCACGAAAGTGGCCGCTCCCGCCGCGACACCCACCCGCGCCGGCTCCACCACGTGCATGAAGTTGGCCGATTCCGGGTATTGGAAGTTTCCCGTCCAGATGCCGATGTGGATCAGGATGCCGGCCAGGATGGCGAGCGTGAAATTCGCACCCGGACCCGCCAGCGACATCCAGGCCGCCCGGCGCGGACAGCGTTCCGACCATTGGGGGTCGTACGGCGCGCTGGCCCAGCCCATCATCCAACCGCCCGTGGCGTACGTCAGCAGCGGGAAGATCACCATGCCGAAGGGTTCGCGGCGGATGTGGGGAATGGGATCGAGCGAGACCTGCCCGCCATGGAAGGCGGTGAGGTCTCCGCCGAGCTTCGCGGCCCACGCATGGGCGGCTTCGTGGCACGTGGTGGAAAGCAGGAATACCACGTACCACACGACGCCCGCAATCAGGAACTCAGTATTCACTTAGATTCCATGGATTTATAGTAGTCGCGCAGGATGTAGAATGCGGGCTTGCGTTCTCCGCGGTCGGAGAACAGTCCCTTGCGGTTGTAGAAGTCCTGGATGCCCGCCAGGGGCCGGCGCGGCGAGCGGAAATCCACCAGCACCCAGGCGATGGTTCCATTGAGGAACGGAATCCTCCGGAACATGGCCACTTGGCGGCGGTACACGTTGGCCTGATACTCCTCCGTGAAGCGCGTCAAATCGTCACCGTGGCGGCCGGCCTGCGCATCGGCGCCGAATTCGCTCAGGATGAACGGCTTCTCATAGGGAGTCTGCCAGGCGATGGTATCGATCTTCCCGGGGAGTCCATCGTACCAGCCGATGTATTCATTGCAGGAGACGACGTCGAGAGACTTGCCGAGCGGATCTTCCACCACGATGGTGCGCGGGTCGGCGTAGTGGGTCTCCAGCGCGGCCGTGATGAGGCGCGTGGAATCGAGCGAGCGCGCGCGTTCCACCAGGGTGGTGAGGAACTTCAGGCGCGGATCGCCGCGCGGGGTTTCGTTGGCCACGCTCCAGAGAATCACCGACGCGCGGTTCTTGTCGCGCGTGATCATTTCGGTGAGTTGCCGTTCGGCGTTGCGCAACGTCTCCGGGTTCTCCCAGGAGATGGTCCAGTAGACCGGAATCTCCGACCAGACGAGCAAGCCCAGCTCGTCGGCGAGGCGGGTCATGACTTCATCGTGCGGATAGTGCGGCAGGCGCACGAAGTTGCAGTCCACTTCCTTGGCCCACTGAAACAGGGTGCGCGCATCGGCCTCGGAGTAGACGCGGCCCGCGCGGAACGGCGCTTCGGCGTGGATGGAGACGCCGCGCAGGAACACCGGCTTGCCATTGAGCAGGAGGTTGCGGCCCCTGGCCTCAATGGTGCGGAAGCCGATACGGTCGGTGACGCGATCGGCGCCGGACTCGATGGTGACGTCGTAGAGCTTGGGCCGCTCGGGCGACCAGAGGTCGATCCGCGCGTCGAAGGCAACGCGGGCGAGACCCGTGGCATCGGGCGTGAACGTCTGCGTGATGCCGGCTTCGGGGATGCGGACGGTGACCTTCTGGCCGCGGCCGGCGCCGTTGAGGCGCACCCATCCGGCGACGCGCGTCTGCGAGCCCTTCTCCAACTGGATGCTGTAATCCTGCACGAAGGTGCCGGGCACGTCGATGATGCGGACGGCGCGGGTGAGTCCGCCGTAGTTCCACCAATCGGTCATGACGGTGGGGATGAAGTCCTGCTTGCGCTGGTCGTCCACCTTGACGATGAGAACGTTGCCCTTTTCGCGGACGTTGGCGGTGATTTCGAACTGGAAGGGCGTGAAGCCGCCCTCGTGCTCGCCGACCTTGACGCCGTTGAGGAAGACCATGGCGCGATAGTTGGCCGCGCCGAACCAGACGAAGATGCGGTGTCCCGGTTGGATGGTGCAATCGAAATCGCGTTTGTACCAGACCGTACCTTCGTAGAGCATGAGTTCAGGGCGCTGCGTGTTCCAATCGCCGGGAACCTGAAGGCGGTCGGCGGTATCGAAATCGTATTCGATGAGGTCGCTTTTGGATTGCGGCTTCTTGTTCGCGCCGAAACCGCCATCGGCCTGCGGTTTGTAGCGATAGTCGTAATAGCCGGATTCGTAGGGGTCGACGATGACGCGCCACGGTCCGTTGAGGGTGACACCTTGGCGGGCGGAGGCATTTTGGATGAGTTCCAACTCGGCGCCAAGCGCGGGGAAGACGCCCAGGCAGAGGAGCGCGGAGAGGAGTCGCAAGTAGGACATATTCGGACTCCAGCATACCTGATTTCACTCCTGACCCCGGGATTCCGGGGAGGTTGAGGGATGCTTCTTGACGCGGAGGCGCGGAGACACGGAGGAAAACGCGGAGAACACAAAGTAAAAGGCAAGGAGAGTTCGGAGGAAGCGGAGAAAAGAGCGGGCGAGAAGTGGACAGCTATTCCACGGTGACGCTCTTGGCGAGATTGCGGGGCTGATCGACGTCGCAGCCGCGGCGCACGGCGATGTGATAGGCCAACAACTGCAAGGGCACGATGGCGAGAATCGGCGTCAGCAGTTCCGACGAGGGCGGAATTTCGATGACGTGGTCGGCCACCTTGTGGACCTTATCGTCGCCTTCGGTGACGATGGCCAGCACAATGCCGTCGCGAGCTTTCACTTCCTGGATGTTGGATAGCGTCTTGTCGTAGAGGAGACAGCTCTCCGCGCTGGTGGAATCGTGAGTGGCGAGCACGACCACCGGCAGATTCTCATCGATCAAGGCGTTGGGACCATGCTTCATCTCGCCGGCGGGATAGCCCTCGGCGTGGATGTAGGAAATCTCCTTCAGCTTGAGCGCGCCTTCGAGCGCGATGGGAAAATGCACCCCGCGGCCGAGGAAGAGAAAATCGGTGGAGCGGTGGAGTTCCTTGGCCAGGGTCTCGTACAGGTGGTCGTGAGAGAGCACGGTTTCGAGCTTTCCGGGCAGGTGCACGAGTTCCTGCACCAGAGCGCGCGACTCTTCCTCGCCCAGGCTTCCGTTGGCCTGGCCGAGGTACATGGCGAGGATGAAGAGTGCCGTCAACTGGCAGGTGAAGGCCTTGGTGGAGGCGACGCCGATTTCGGGACCGGCGTGGGTATAGATGGTGCCGGCAGCCTCGCGGGTGATCATGGAGCCGACCACGTTGCAGATGGCGAGCGTGCGCGATCCTTTGCTCTTGGCTTCGCGCTGGGCCGCCAGGGTGTCGGCAGTCTCGCCGGACTGCGAGATGACGATGGTCAGAGTATCGGGGATGACGATGGGGTCGCGGTAGCGGAACTCGCTGCCGTAATCGACTTCGCACGGGATACGCGCCAGCTTCTCTATCATGAACTTGCCGGAGAGGCCGGCGTGCCAACTGGTGCCGCAAGCGATGATCTTCACCTGCTTGAAGCCGGCGAACTCGGCGGGAGTGATCTCCATCTCGTCGAGGAAGATGCGGCCGGTCTCCTGGCCGACGCGGCCGAGGGTGGTATCGCGGACGGCGCGGGGCTGCTCAAAGATTTCCTTGAGCATGAAGTGCTGGTAGCCGCCCTTCTCGGCTTCGATGGGATTCCATAGGATATGGGAGACCTGGCGGTGCACGCCGCGGCCGTCGAAATCGCAGAGCGATACGCCATCGGGCGTGAGGATCGCCATATCGCCATCGGCCAGGAAGAACATGTCCTGGGTGTGGGAGAGGATGGCGGGCACGTCGCTGGCGACGAAGTACTCGTTGTCGCCGATGCCGATGACGACGGGGGGGCCGTTGCGCGCGGCGACGATCTTGTACGGATCGGAGCGCGCGATCGCGGCGAGGGCAAAGACGCCGGTGAGTTCCTTGACGGCGGCGCGCACGGCTTCTTCCAGGTTGCCTTCGAAATGCTTCTCCACGAGGTGGGCGATGACTTCGGTGTCGGTCTCGGTTTTGAAGGCGTGGCCTTCGTGCTGGAGCTGCTGCTTGAGGGCCAGGTAGTTTTCGACGATGCCATTGTGCACCACGACGATGTCGCCTTTGCAGTCGCGGTGCGGGTGGGCGTTTTCCTCGGTGGGGCGGCCGTGGGTGGCCCAGCGCGTGTGGCCGATGCCGAAGGCGCCATCGACGGGGTTGTTGCGGATAGCTTCTTCGAGGTTGCGCAGCTTGCCCTGGGCGCGGCGAATTTCGAGATGCCCGTCATCGCAGTAAACCGCGAGGCCCGCGGAATCATATCCCCGATATTCCAGGCGCTTCAGGCCTTCCAGAATAATCGGAACGGCGCGATGGGTACCAATGTAACCTACAATGCCACACATAATTTATACATTATAGGGGCTGCGACTGGGAGCCCGGGCGCCGGCGCGCGTCAGTCCACGATTTCGACGCGATACTCTTCGATCACCGGATTGGCCAGGACGTCGTGCGCGATGGTTTCGATGTCGGTTTGCGCCTGCTCGCGCGTGGTGCCGCTGGCGAGCGCAATTTCGAAGAACTTGCCCTGACGGACTTCGGCGATGGCGGCGAACCCGAGGCCGTGGAGCGCCGCGCGCACCGTCTGGCCCTGCGGGTCGAGAACGGTGGACTTCGGAGTTACGAATACGCGAGCTTTCATGGGGAACTCCGATTATCGCATGGCGGGCGGCGTGCAAGATCGGTGGGAGTGGCGCCACCGTTGACATTTACTTGTTTTACCAGCAAATCTTGAAGTATGAGATCCACTCCCGCCCATCGAGACGTCCCGCGCAAGATCATTCTCAAGGTGGCCGACGAAGTCTGGATCGCGGCCGCGCTGCTCCACCGCGAGCATGCGGATCGCCAGGATTTCACGGTGCGGGAGATTATCGCGCGTGCCAGGTCCGAGAACATCACGGGCACGCTGCGCCCCGGAGTCAGCGTGCATGCGCATCCGCACTGCGTCGCCAACCGGCCTCCCAACTCAGCGCAGTATCGGATGCTCCACGCCACGGGAGAAGGCGCACGGCGGCTTTTCCGGCAGAGCGATGACGCCGGCCCAAAGCGCAAAGGGAAGATCACTCCCGAGACAGCGGACCTTCCCCCGCAATACCGGCACTTGCTCGACTGGTATCGAAACGAATACGCCGGCTCTGCAACCGACACATGGCTGAGCGGCGTTTTTGAAATGGCCGGGTCCGGCGAGGAGATCTTCTCCGGCATTGATCCCGATGCCTATGTGCGGCAACTCCGGGAGGGCTGGGATTGAGCCGCATATTTTGGGACACCAACATTTTCATCTACCTGATGGAGGGCTCCGGCGAGAACCACAACCTGGCGCGGAAGCTGCTCAACCGGATGTTCGTGCGCCGGGACGAACTGATCACTTCGGCCATGACCCTCGGGGAGTTGCTGGTCAAACCTCTTGAGGCGAACCGGCCGGACCTGGCGCAACGCTACGAGGCTCTTCTAGGCGCTCGGCCGTAGCGAATTCGGTTTCTCGCATGGCGGAAACTTCGAACTTCCGCGAGATGATGTCCTCGCAAAACTGGCGGAGAAAAACCCGGGCGTCGTCTCGATTGATGAACTCAGTGCGGACCTTGATCGCAAAGACCGAGGGCAGTTCGACGACGGTTCAGCGTGAAATCCGAATCTTGTTGTCGGCGGACTGTATAATCCGATCCACCGCCGGCGTTCCGACTGCCGGATGGTAGAACTTGGCGAGAGCGCTGGAGTCGAAGTAGTAGGCCGCCAAAATCAGCGATCCTCGCGCTCAGCGATGAAATCAGCCGTCAAAGTTCCGGATATCTTGGACAGCCGTCGTCGGACTTCGTCCAGACCTGGAGCGGGGCCGGCATCCTGGACTGTGGTCCTGAGACTCTCGGTGAACTCGACGTCCGGCTGGTAGGCGCCCGAGGTACGGGTGGTCGAGGTGACGAGCAGCGAGACATGCTCATTCTCCGCGAGGTGCAATGGTTGCAAAGGCTTGAGCATGCCACGCTCGTAGACGGCTCCTACCTGCATTGACATACGTTCATTGTATCGCCAGAACGGAGCTGCGTCGCAGAGCGACCGGGGGCCAAGCCAACCCCGCAGCCGGTGGGCGGGCTTGGACGCGGGCCACAGGGGCAGGTATAACCTGACTCGACGCTCAAATCGCGACGGGCAACTTGCCGCCAAGACAAGCGGTCCAGCAACATACCCACAAACTATTGATTTCTTTGGTCGGGCTGCCGAGATTTGAACTCGGGACCTCTTGCACCCCAAGCAACAAATATCAATCACTTACGGACCGCCATCACTGAAAACAAAAGACTTGTGGCGGCACGATTTGGACGCCAAATGGACGCCACAGGCCCGAGTTGGACAGTTTTGGACTCCATACGGACTCCACCGGTCCTGACTGGTGTCCGCATACCAGCGGGTATGCGGGCGTTTTATCCGCTTTTTAGGTGCCCGTGACCCGTCCGGATTGTGAAACGCGAGCCACAAAGGGCCCAGGTCGCGAATAGAGGATGCGGCAAATCAGTGGCAATGCCGCCAGAAAGACCGCCGCGATCTCGGTGCCCCGGAGATTCCCGGCGGTAAGGACGAATACCCTCGCGTTGCTTGCTCGCAGCGCGCCAATCTCCAGCGGGCGGTATCTCAACCTCTGATCTTTGGTGAGCACAACCCAGCCGCGCTCTCCGACCTTCTGGAGCCAGACACGGTCCTCCTCGTCGCGAG